>NZ_JBSHBN010000031.1:42788-67235 GCF_053612025.1 Kitasatospora sp. NPDC054768 | reverse complement strand
CCCCACTCCCGGGGGGCGCCCCCCCGCTGCCGTCCGCCGGAAGCCGCCACCAGAGCGCCCGGAACCCCGCTCGACGGGCACTTGAGGAATCCGGCCACCGCCGCCGGGCGCAACTAGGGTGCGACGCGTCCACCCCACCATCCCGCTGACTCGAACGCCCTTCCGCACGAACGAGGTTGCCGTCCCCGCGGCGCACCGCTCCCTCCACCGGGTCCACGCATCCACGGGTCCCTGCGGCAACGAGTCCCCGCCTTCACGCGTCACCGGCTCCACGAGTCCCCGACCCCCCGCACGAGAGGAGAACCGCCATGCACCTCAGGGTCCTCGGCCCCCTCACCGCCGACCTCAACGGCATCTCCGTCGTCCCCACCGCCGCCAAGCAACGCCAGATCCTCGCCCTCCTGGCGCTCTACCCGAACCGGATCCTGCCGACGGCCACCCTGATCGAGGAGATCTGGGGCGACGACCCTCCCAGACAGGCGCTCACCACCATGCAGACGTACATCCTGCAACTGCGCCGCCGGATCACCCAGGCCCTCGGGCCGACCCCGCACACCACCGCCAAGGACATCCTCACCACCCGGCACGGCGGCTACCAGCTCACCACCCACCCGGACAACCTGGACGTCCACACCTACAACCTGCTGACCACCCAGGGCCAGCACGCCTTCAACCACGGCCAGGACCACCAGGCCGCCACCCACTTCCGCCAGGCCCTCGCCCTCTGGCACGGACCCGCCCTGGTCGACGTCCGGCCCGGCCCGATCCTCACCATCGAGATCATGCGGCTGGAGGAGAGCCGGCTGATCACCCTGGAGCGCCGCATCGACACCGACCTGCGGCTCGGCCGGCACAACGAGCTGATCCCCGAGCTCACCCACCTCACCCACCAGCACCCGCACCACGAGGGCCTGCACGCCCAGGCCATGGTCGCGCTCTACCGGGCCGGCCGGCAGACCAGCGCCCTGACCGCCTACCACCACCTGCGGCACCGGCTGACCAGCGAACTCGGCATCCAGCCCTCCCCGCACCTCCAGCACCTCCAGCACGCGATCCTCACCCTGGACCCCACCCTCAACACGCCCACCACGGCCCACCCGACCACCTACAACCTGTACTCGGCCTGAGCCCCGTCCGGACGGCCGTCCCCGCAGACCTCTCCCAGCCCTCACCCACAGGACGCGTCATGACCACCGCACCCGAGAAACCCCTCGCCCTGATCACCGGCGGTACCCGCGGCATCGGCCTCGCCATCGCCCGCGAACTCGGCAGCCGCGGCCACCGTGTCTTCATCTGCGCCCGCACCGCCAAGGACATCGACCAGGCCCTCGCCACCCTGCGCGACGAGGGCCACCAGGCCCACGGCCTCACCTGCGACGTCCGCGACCCCACCCAGGTCGGCGAACTGATCCGGCACGCGGTGGCCGAGCACGGCCCGATCAGCGTCCTGGTCAACAACGCCGGCCGCACCGGCGGCGGCCCGACCGCCACCACCACCGACGACCTCTGGTACGACGTCATCGACACCAACCTGAACGCCGTCTTCCTGGTCACCCGGGAGACCCTCCGGCACGGCCACATCACCACCACCACGCACCCGCGGATCATCAACATCGCGTCCACCGCCGGGAAGCAGGCCGTCACCCTGGGCGCCCCGTACACCGCGAGCAAGCACGCCGTGATCGGCTTCACCCGGGCGCTGGCCAAGGAGCTGGCGCCGACCGGCACCACCGTCAACGCCATCTGCCCGGGGTACGTCCAGACCCCGCACACCGCCAGGATCCACCACGAGTACGCGACCGCCTACAACACCACCCCCGAGACCATCCACCAGCATTTCACGACGCACATCCCGCTCGGCCGCTACACCACGCCCGAGGAGGTCGCCTCGCTGGCCGGCTACCTCACCAGCCCCACCGCGGCCAGCATCACCGCCCAGGCGCTGAACGTCTGCGGCGGGCTCGCCACCCAGTAACCCCCGGCGCGATCCTGGCCGGCCCACGGGAAGGATGAGGGCTCCGGTGCCCGCTGATCAGCCATGACGAACCGTCAGTTCTCCAGCGCACCCGTCACCCTGCGGGTGACCGGCGCCCCGGCGCCCTGCCTGCCCGTCGGCCGTCCGCCCGGGCCGCTGGACGCGGGGGCGGTGCGCGCCGCGCTGGCCGGCACCGCCTCCCGGCCCCGGCAGGCCGCCCAACGGCGCGGCCGGGCACCGGAGTTCGTCCTGGCCCAGCTGCACCGGACGTACCCGGCGCAGGCCCTGCGCGCCGCGCTGCGGACCGTCGCCGCCGAGGACTCCCCCGGGCCCGCGACGGAACTGCTGTGGCAGCGGACGGTGGACGGCCCGGAGGCGCTCGACCAGGTGCTCGCCGACCTCGGGCGCAGCCTGGCCGCCGGTCCCCGACTGCGGGCGGTGCTGGTCGAGGACGCCGGCCACGGCAGTGCCCCGGGCGGCGGCCGGCGGCTGTTCGTCGGCATCGCGTCCGGCCCGCCCGCGCGCGCCGCCGGGGTACTGGAGGAACTGCGCGAGGCGCTGGCGCACCCGCCGGAGCCGGTCACCGTGCCGACCAGCGCGCTCCAGCGGGAGCTGCTGCGCCAGGTCATCGGCGCGGCCGGGCCCCCCGGGCGGCACGTCGAGCAGCTGTCCTGGCACTGGCACGGGCCACTGGACACCGAGCGCTTCACCACGGCCTGGCAGTCCGTCTTCGACCACGAGACGGTGCTGCGCGCGGCCTTCGACTGGGACGAGGACGGCACCGACGACCCCTGGATGGTGCTGCACGAGCACGCCGCCCCCGAGGTGACCCGGCACCGGCACGACGCCACCGACTGGAAGGACCTGCTCGCCGCGGACCGCCGGCGCGGCTTCGACCTGCGCCGCCCCGCCCTGCTGCGCGCCACCCTCGTCGACGACCCGCCGCACGCCGAGGACGGCCCCACCACCCGGGTGCTGCTCACCTACCACCACGCGATGCTGGACGGCTGGAGCGTGCGGCTGCTGCTCCAGTCCTTCTACCGCGCCTACCTGACCGGCGGCGTCCTGCCCGGCGGCGAGCGCCGCCCCGACCTGCGCGACCACGCCCGCTGGCTGGCCGGCCGCGGCACCGACGCCGCACGGCAGTTCTGGTCCACCCGGCCGCCCGCCACCCCCGTCCTGCCGCTCGCCCCCGATCCGCACCGGCGCGGCAGCGGCCGGGCCCGGCGCCGCCTCACCCCGCACGAGGCGGTCCGGCTGCGCGGCTGGGCGGCCGCCTGGGGCGCGGGCGAGAGCAGCGCGCTCCAGGCGGCCTGGGCGCTGCTGCTGTACCGCGCCGAGCAGAGCGACCGACCCCGCCGCCCGGCCCGGGCGGTGCGGGTCGGCTTCGCGGTGACGGTCTCCGGCCGGGGCATCCCGCTGGACGGCATCGACCGACTGCCCGGCGCCCTGCGCAACCCGCTGCCGATCTCCGTCCGGGTGCAGCCGGGCACCACCGTGCCGCAGCTCCTCGCGGCACTGCGCGACGGGGTGCTCGACCTCGCGGCCTACGAGTGGGTCGCGCCCGGCCAGGCCCACCGCTGGACACCCGGCGCGCGCGGGCAGCGGCCGAACTCCCTGGTCGTGCTGGAGCACCGGCCCGCCACGGCGCACCACCTGCGGCTGGAGACCGATCTGGCCGCGCACGGCATCCACGTGGAGAGCCCCGTCCCGGCAGGCACCCTCACCTCCTACCCGATCACGCTCGCCGCCCACTACGACGCCACCGGCGGGCTGGTCCTCACCACCACCCACGACCGCGCCCTGCTCGCCGACCGGGACGCCGCCGAGCTGCTCGACCAGAGCACCCACCTGCTGCGCTCCTTCCCGGACCTGCCGAGCGGGCTGGGCACCACCGAGGTCCTGCGGACCACCCTGGCCGGCCGGCCGGCGCCCCGGCTGGGCGAGCCCGCGGGCACCGGCTCCCCGGGCGGGGATCCGGCCGCCCCGGCGGTTCGGCTGGACATGCTGCGCCGGGCCGCCCGCCCGGGCGCGGGCTGGGTCCTGCTGCTGCCCCCGACCGGCGCCCCGCACACCCGCTACCCCGGCGCCGCCCGCGGCTGGCCGGGCCCGCAGGCCCTCGGCGTGCTGCGCCCCGCCGGGGGCGCCCCGCCCGCGGCCGCGTACCGCCCGGTGCTCGGCCCGCTGCTGGAGTCCCGCGCGCCGATCGCCCTGGTCGCCCCGCCGGGGCTCGGCGTCACCGCGTGCGAGATCGCCCGACTGGGCGCGCCGGCGCACCACCCGCCGCTGGTGGTGCTGCTCGACCGGGGCGGCGACCTGGCCGCGGTGGCGGGCCTGCTGGGCGAGCTGCCGCGGCGCCGCTAGAGCCGCCGCACCGTCGCTGGAGCCGCCGCGCTGCGGCCCGGGGTCGGCCGCGGCTAGGGTGACGACCGTGGCCCGCTTCGTCCTGATCCGCCGTACGCCGCTGCCGCCCGCCGAGTGCTGGGAGCGGCTGACGGCCTGGCCCCGGCACGGGGAGCGGGTGCCGTTCACCCGGGTCTCCGTGGTCCGGGGCACCGGCCGGGCGGCCGGCGACGTCGTCCTGGCCCGGACGGCCCTGGGACCGCTGCGCTTCGACGACCCGATGGAGCTCACCGAGCCGGTCGCCCCCGGCCCCGGGCAGGACGGGCGGTGCCTGCTGGTCAAACGCGGCCGGCCGGTGCGGGGCTGGGCCGAGCTGCGGGTCCGGGCGGTGGGCGGCGGCAGTGCGGCGGTCTGGACGGAGGAGCTGACGGTCGCCGGCGTGCCGCGACTGCTCGATCCCCTCCTCGCCCGGACGGGGCGCCTGGTCTTCGGCCGGGTGCTGGACCACCTGCTCGGGGCGTAGGCGGCCGGGCGGAACGGGCACCCGCCGGGTCGCCGTACGGTTCGCCGGCTCGTCGGGTGCCTCTGCCTCCCGGCCCGTCGGCACCCGTTCCGCCCCGTCGATCGCTGCCGTGTCGTCGGACCCGGCCCCGACGGACCCGCCGAGCCCTCAGGGCCCGGCGGCCGTCAGGGCCGCGGCGGTGTCAGCGGTGTCAGCGGTGTCAGCGGGTGATGATGTCGAGGCCGGCGCGCACCCCGACGGTCGGGGAGATGTCGCCGGCGAGGTAGAGGGTGCGACCGTCGGGGCCGAGGCTCAGGGTGGAGGTCAGTCCCACACTCGGCGGGTAAACCGCCTCGGCGGGGACGAGGGCGCCGGCCTCGGTGTCGTAGGAGAGGATCACGCTGGAGTAGTACGGGCCGGGCGGGAACGGTGTGCCCGGGCCCATGATGCCGGAGTTCTGGCTGACCACGTACAGGCGGCGCCCGTCCGGGCTGATCACGGGGGCCCGCAGGGATCCGTGCCCCGGCGCGAAGTGGAAGCCCGAGGTGACGGTGTCCGTCGCGGTGTCGACGATGTAGTCGGAATCGGAGCCGCCGATGCCGTACAGCGTGCTGCCGTCGGGGCCGAGGACCGCGCTGCCGCCGGCCCCGTGGCCCTCGGTGAAGGTTCGGACGGTGGTGAGCGAGGTGGGGGTGGTGGCCAGGTGGACCAGACCGGCCGCGGTGGTGACGTAGGCGTCCTGGCCGTTGGGGCGCAGGACGATCGAGCCGACACCGAAGTCGGCGAGGTCGAGCGAGGCGGTGAACGCCCGGGCGGCGGTGGAGTAGGCGAGGACGCGGCCCGGCCGGGCGCCGTAGCGCTGCTGCGGCCCGCGCTGGGCGAGGTAGACGCCGGCGCCGTCGGGGGCGACCACGAGGGAGCCGACCGTGCCGGGCACGTACCCGTCGGGGCGCGGCTGGTCCGGGATCGGGACGTCGGCGACGACGGTGTCGTCGGCGGTGTCGACGGTGACCAGGCGGGAGGTTCCGACGGCCGCGTACAGCCGGGTGCCGTCCGGGCTGACGGCCAGCGAGCCGACGTAGGTCCACGGGGCCGTGGACAGGGTGAGTCGGGTGGTGATCGCGCCGGTCACGGTGTCGACGACCTTGAGGACCGTCGTGCGGCCGCTGTCGTCGTCGATGACCCCGACATAGGCCTTGGCACCGTCGGGGGTGACGGCGGCGACCGGGGCCGACCACCCCACGGTGACGGTGCGGGCGGTCCCGGCGGTCACGGCGCTCCCCGCGGCCCCGGCGGTCACCGGCTGCGCCGCGGTGGCGGCCCCGGGCACGAGCGCCAGCAGCCCCGCGCTGGCCGCCGCGCCCAGCCAACGGGCCCTTCTCATGAGCGATTTCACGCGTTCCTCCCCTTGTGCGCACGATGCGTTCGCATCGGCGGCCGCCAGCGTACGAGGTGGCCGGAGCGCGCCGGGGCGGCCTCGGGGGAGCTGGGCGACAAACGCCGACCCGCGGTAGACGCCGCGTCGAACGTTCCTACGGCACATGACAGGGCGCAGCACGCGCGGGCCCTACGCCGGGACCGGCGCGGTTCGCGACTGCGCCGCGGGCGCCCGGCGCCGCCCTCTCCCCCGCTCGGCGTCGGCGGTGCGAGACTCCCTGCTCGGCGTCGGCGGTGCGAGACTCCCCGTCCGGAACGGTCGGCTCGTCGGCGGGGCGGCCGTTCCGTCCGGCCCCTTGCGGGGTCGAAGCGGCCTGCCCCGCCGACGGTGTCACGGACGGGTGATCAGACGGCCTGGAGGTAGAAGAGGTCCGGCGTGCTGTCCTGGACCACCTGGCGGATCTCGTCGCTGTGGTCCGAGGCGGCGACCCACTTGCCGGAGTGCTGGGCCTGCAGCGCGAACAGGTTGGTGCCCGCCACCTTCGCCACCCGGAACGACTGGTTCGCGGGGATGTCGTCGCCGCAGCCGACCGTGAGGATCCAGGTGCCGCTCTCCGTACCCCACCGGTCGACCGCCATGCACCAGCCGCGCCAGGCGTCCTGGAAGTACACCAGATCGCTGCCGTCGGAGGTGTGCTTGCGACAGACGCGCCACTTCTGGTTCGACTCGTTGCCCCAGAAGTACTGGATGATCGAGCCGTGGTTCCCGGAGGAGAGCGCGACGGTCAGCGGCCGGCTGTTGCCGGCGGTGTTGATGCGGTAGAGCCCGGGATCGCAGGAGTAGCTGCTCGCCGGATCGCCGGCGAGGGCGCCCGCCGACGCGGGGGCGGCCAGGGCCACGGGGGCGGCGGTGAACAGCAGGGCGCCGGCGGCGGCCACCGTGCCGAGGACGTTCAGCGGGCGGCGGGCGCGGGAGCGCTGACGGTGCGGGTGGGGCATCGTGGACTCGCTTTCGCAGTGGGCGGGCCGGGCGGGTTCGGTGGTTCTGGTCATCAGCAGACGAGCCGCGCGCGGGCGGCCGCGCGCAGGGAACCGGCGGTCTCCGGGTGGGCACAGGAGACGGTGCCCAGCTCCGGGACGTCGAAGGTGGTGAAGGAGCCCGGGCCGTTCGGGCTGGTGTTGATCCAGTAGCCGGTACTGCCGGCGCGGGCACAGACGTAGCGCACCCACTGACCGGTGACCTTCCGGGTGCCGCGGTAGAGGCCGTAGTAGCCGGGGCTGTTGAAGTTCACGGTCTCGCTGACGGTGGTGGTGCGGGTGGTCGACTGGGAGTCGGACACCGAGAATCCGACCTTGACGCTCACCTTGGCGAAGATCGCCTTGAATTCGGTGCCGATCTCGGCGCTGGAGTTGACCGTGGTGCTCACCGAGGTGACCTCGCTGAGGGTCTTGGTGTAGCTGCCCGTGGTGCCCGGGACGATCGCGACCGCGAGGAAGTCGGTGATGGTCGGCTCGACCCGGGCCGAGACGACGTCGTCCCAGTAGACGTCACGGGCCGGGTCGCAGGTGGTGGTCGGCGGTACGGGATCGGCGTGCGCGGGCGCGGCGCCGAGGCCGAGTCCGGTCACCGCGACGAGCGCGGCGACCCCCGAGGTGACGACGGTGCGCCTGGTGCGCCTGGTGCGCCTGGTGCGCGAACTCATGAGCATGCTCCTCCGGTGGAAGGGGTGCGCTGCGAGACGCCATGTGCATGACGTGAACCTCGTGAAGGAAATCTTCACGGTCGCGGCGGGGCCGCCTCCATCCCAGATTTCTGGGGGCGCGCGGCGGGGCGCACTCGACCGGGGCGCGGATCAGAAGCGTCCCTCGCCGAGCATGATCCGCGCGGTCAGCTCCTGGCGGCTGCCCACGCCGGTCTTGGTGAAGACCGACTTCAGGTGGTCCTGCACCGTGTACGGCGTCATCGCGAGCAGCCGGGACACGTCCCTGGTGTCACCGCCGCGCACCAGCAGCAACGCCACCTCCTGCTCGCGGGCGGTCAGCCCGAACGCGGCCAGGTGGAGCGGCATCACCTCGGCCGGCGAGGCGAGCGAGGCCACCACCGTCACCGCGTCCTCCGCCTCGCCACCGCGCAGGGCGGCCCCGTGCAGCAGGTACCACCGCTCGTCCCTGGTCCGCACCCGCACCGGGAGCTGCGGTACGACCAGCCCGTGCGCCGTCCGGCGGGCATGCTCGGCGGCCATCGCCACGCTGGTCGGGACGGTGAGCGAGGACGGCGTCGGGTCGGCCAGCCGGGCGAGCAGTTCCTCGGCCGGCCCGGACAGGGCCTGCAGCCGGTTGCGCCGGTCGAGCACCAGCACCGCAGGACCGGGATCCGGCCCGGCCGGAACGCCGACCGCCGCCCCGGCCGGCACGTGGCACGCCCTCAGCGCATGGCCCAGGTGCCGGGCGGCGACGTCGGCGAGCTCGCGGTGTCGCTCCAGGTAGGGGCCGCGGTCCGGGGCCCGCAGGAACGCCGCGCACCCCCACATGCCGCCCGCCGCGTCGAACACCGCCCGCAGCTCGTCCCCGAACCCGGCCGGCGCCACCTGCTCCCGGAACCGTACGCTCTCCTCGATCCGCCCCCGGGTCGCCCGGCTCAGCGTCTCGGCGTGCACCCCGCTGCGCCGGATCTTGGGAAAGGTCGCGACGTCGTCCGCCCACACCTCAAGGCGCACGGCGTGCTCGAACTCGTCGAGGGTGAGGTCCTCGCTCTGCACCGAGTTCACCAGCCCGGTGGCGGGGTCCGCGGTGTGCCAGCACACCGCGTCGAACTCCAGCACCGGGCGCAGCAGTTCATCCGCCCGCCGGAAGACCTCCGAAGCCGTCAGCCCCGCCCCCGCGAGCTCCCGCATCCCCTCGATCGCCGACCGTGCCGCCACCCCACGAGCCCTGCATCGCCCCATGCCGGGAAACTAGCATGCCGTTCGCACTCGTACCCACGCGTCCGGGCACGCCCGCCTCCCGCGCACGGAGGTCCGGATCCGCACAGGGTGGCGTATCGTCAGAAATGCTCACGGATCATCTGCTTCGCTCTCCGCGCCGCACTCGGGCGGAGGTCCGGCGCCAGTCCAGGTACTGCTGGCGGACGTATGCGCGCGCGTCGTCGCCGTCGGCGGTGACGCCGTCGTGCTCGGTCAGGTTACCGGCCGCGATCCGTGCCCCCACCACCTGCCCCGTGTCCTCGTCACCGTCCGCCAGCGCCAGGCGGTCGGCCCGGGCGGCGGTGCGCAGCAGGTACTCGCGCCGCTTGCGGGGCGGGCTCTTGGCGGTGCTCCGGCGGGCGGCCAGGTCCTTCTCCTCCTCCTCGACGCCCGGGGCGGCCGCGTAGGCCTGGGCCGCCGTGGGCACCGTCCCGGCCGGCACGGTGCGCACCGGCCGGGACGGCAGCGGCGGCAGCCCGCGGACGTGGAGCACCTCGTTCGCGAACTCCGGCCGGTCGACGGGGAGTCCGCGCCGGCCGAACAGGGCGAACAGTTCGGCGAGGGCGCGCGGTTCGGTGCCGCGCGGCAGGTCGTCCTCGGTGACGTCGATCCGGCCGAGGCGCGGGCCCCAGAACCGGCCCGGCGGGTCCGCGAGGCGCAGCCGGAGGGTGACGTGGTGGCCGCTGGTCTCGACCTCCTCCCCGAACTCCATGGCCAGGCCGCGGATCTCCGACCAGGCGTAGCGGCGCGGAACCAGCAGCCGGACCAGGGTGAGGCCCTGCTCGTCCTCCCGCAGCCAGCAGGTGTGCGGCACCGCGACGGCCACCGCGACGGCGATCAGCGCCCCGATCAGGGTGGCCTCGCCCGGGCCGGTGGCACCGGATCCGACCAGCGCGAGCATCGCCACCACGGCCAGCGCGAGGCCGATCCCGATGTTGCCTCCCCACTGCCGCATGAACGCCAGCCGTACCGTCCGCATCCCGCCCCCTGGTGTCCCCCGGTGTGTGGCTCCAGGCTCCCGGGAGCCGCCGGGCCCGGGCAAGCGTCGGCGGAGAGCTGTGACGGCCCCGTGACGAAGCCTCGGCGCCGCGCTTCGACGGCGGGCTACCGCCCGCGCAGCCGCCGGACGAGGTTACGGGCGGCCTCCGGCCAGCTCGGGTGGTCGAAGGCGAAGCCGGCGTCGAGCAGGCGGGTCGGGACGACGCGCCTGCTCTTCAGCAGCAGCTCGGTGTCGGAGCGCAGCGCGAAGGCGCCCAGCTCGGCCATCCAGCGGGTGGCGGGCAGGGCCAGCGGCATGCCCCAGGCGGCCCGCAGCTCGCGCATGAACTCGCGCTGGGGCAGCGGGTTCGGGGCCGCGAGGTTGACCGGGCCGGTGAGGTCCTCACGGGCGATCAGGAACTCGACGGCGCGGGCGAAGTCCCGCTCGTGGATCCAGGAGACGTACTGGGCGCCGCCCGCGACGGGGCCGCCGGCGCCGAGCCGGGCCAGCCAGGAGAGCGCGTCGAGGGAGCCGCCGCGTTCGGGGCCGAGGACGGCGGCGGTGCGCAGCGCGACCCGGCGGGTGTGCGGGGTGTCGGCCTCCGCCTGGGTGCGCTCCCAGGCCCGGGCGACGTCGATGCTGTGCCGCCAGGCGGGCGGGGCGTCGGGCTCGCTGCCGCCGATCAGGCCGTCCCGCTCGTCGTTGGGGGCGTCGTGGCGGTGGGCGTAGACGGTGGCGGTGCTCATCTGGAGCCAGGACGCGGGCGGGCGGCGGGCGGCCGCGACGGCCTCGCCGACGACCCGGGTCGACCGCACCCGGGAGTCCATCATCTCCTGCCGGTTCGCCTCCGTGTAGCGGCAGTTGATGCTGCTCCCGGCGAGGTTGAGCACGACGTCGGCGCCGTCGATCTCCGCCGCCCAGGCGCCGAGGGTCCGCCCGTCCCAGCCGACCTGCCGGGGCCCGGCGGGCCTGCGGCTCAGTACGACGACCTCGTGTCCGGCGGCGGTCAGGCTCCGGTCGAGCAGCGCCCCGAGCGCACCCGATCCGCCGGGAATGACGACCTTCATGGGCTCCCCCTCGTGCCTCGGTTCCTCGGAACCAGCCTAGCCCACCCTTCTGAACGCGTTCAATTCTACTGTTCGATCCGTTGCCGCTCGATCCGTCCTCGGACCCGCCGTCCGACCCGCCGCCCCCGGGCGACTGAAACCGTGCTGAAACCGCGTTGAAGGCGGACCCCGGCAAGCTCCTGGCCATCGGAGAGCCCGCCACGAGGCGGCAGAGCGCTGAAGGAGCACCCGGTATGACCACCACCCCCGTCCGGCTCACCCCCGAGGACATCGAGAACCCCGCCGGCGCCTACGCCCGGTTCCGCGGACAGCGCGAACTGCCCCAGGTCGTCCTGCCCGGCCTGGACACCCCGGTCCGGCTGGTCACCCGCTACGCCGACGTCAAGGCCGCCCTCACCGAACCGCGGCTGGTCCGGGACCGCACGGGCATCGCCGCCCCGGCCGGCGCCGAATCCGACCCGCAGGACGAACTGATGGCCGCCGCCTTCGACGGCTTCCCGGCCGAGTACGCCAAGTACCTCTCCGGTCACCTCGCGCTGTTCGACGGCGAGGAGCACGCCCGCCGCCGCGCGCCGCTGACCCGCGCCTTCACCGCCCGCCGGATCGCCGCCCTGCGCGGCTTCGTCGAGCGCACCGCCGACGAGCTGCTGGCCGGCCTCGCCGCCCGGGACGAACCGGCCGACCTGCTGGGCGAGTTCGCCTACCCGCTGACCACCCACCTGGTCTGCGAGCTGGTCGGCGTCGAGGAGGCCGACCGGCCCCGGGTCTGCGACTGGATCCGCGACTTCGCGTACGGCGACGGCAGCCGGATGATCGAGGGCCTGGTCGGCATCGTCGACCACGTCAGGGAACTGGTCGCCCGCCGCCGTTCCGAGCGCACCGAGGACCTCGTCTCCGCCCTGGTGCACGACACCCGCGAGGGCGAGCAGCCGCTGGACGAGGACGACCTGATCTCGATCGTCGTCCTGCTGATCAACACCGGCATCACCCCGCCCGCCCTGTTCCTCGCCCACGGCCTGCTCGCCCTGTTCGACCACCCCGACCAGCTGGCCCGGCTGCGCGCCGAGCCGAAGCTGCTGGAGCGGGCCGTCCCCGAACTGCTGCGCCACATCACCCTGGTCCGGATCGGCGCGACCCTGTACGCGGCCGAGGACTTCGAGTTCGCCGGGACGGCGCTGCGCGCCGGCGACCCGGTCACCGTCGCCCTGCTGGCCGCCGACCACGACCCGCAGGAGTACGGCGAGGCGCCCGAACGCCTGGACATCGCCCGGGAGTTCGGACGTGGCGACGGCCACCTGGCGTTCGGCCACGGCGCGCACTACTGCCTGGGCGCGGCCCTCGGCCGGCTGGTCACCTCGGTGGTGCTGGAGCGGGTGGTGATCCGGCGGCCGGAAGCGGCGCTGGGGGTCGCCCGGGACGAGCTGGAGTTCGGCCACTGGCCGGCCGACGGCTTCCACCTGCTGCGGCTGCCGGTGCGGCTCTGAGCGGCTGCCGTCGCGGCGGGCCGGATCTCAGGCGTCCGGACCGCACGGTCGGACGCCCGCCAGCCGGCGGGCCTCGGCCGCCAGGGCGGTGCGGTCCGCCGCCCCGTACTCGGCGATCGCCCGACGGCACTCCCCCGGGTCGGCCCGCTCGGCCTCGGCCCGGGCCTCCGCCGAGCCCATGGTCGGCCGGAAGTTGCGCAGGCAGCGGAACCGCTCGGCCAGCACGACCAGCCGCACGCCCGCCCTGGTCCGCTCGGGATCGCCGTCGCGGGCGCCCCGGTCCAGCGCCGCCAGGCCGAGTGCCAGCAGCAGCGCCCCGGCGAGCGGGCCCTCCACCAGGGCGGCCGGCCGGTCGAGCAGTTCGGCCAGCCGCTCCGGGAGTCCGGCGGCCAGGGCGGCCACCCGGTCCGGCTCGCCGTGCCGGGCGTGCGCGGCCACGCAGGCCGCCACCAGCTCAAGCGCCCAGGACGGGTCGGGGAGGGGCTCCGCGGGCGGCTCCGCACCGCGGGCGAGCAGTTCCGCGGGCAACTCCGCGGCACGCGCGAGCAGTTCCGCGGGCGGCTCCGCGGCACGCGTGACCATGGCGACGGACCGCCGCCACAGCGCCAGCCCGGTCCGCACCTCGCCCCGGGCGAGGGCGATCTCCGCCCGGGCGCCCAGCTCGGGGGTGAGCAGGTCGACGGCATCGGCCGGCCGGTGCCGCACCGCCAGCTCCAGCCAGTGTTCGGCACCGTCCGGGTCCCCGGCCTGCAGACTGCCGATCACCATGCCCCAGCGCAGGCCCAGCATGTCGCTCCAGTCGCCGAGCCGGTCCAGCTCGGCCATCGCCGCACGCAGCAGCGGCAGCGCCTCGGCGCCGCGCTCGCCCTGGAGGTGCAGTTCGCCGAGGCGGGCGAGCGCGAGCACCCGCAGCCAGGGCACCGGCAGCGCCTCGACGGCCGCCAGCGTCCGCCGCGCCGAGGCGGTCGCCCGCTCCGTCTCCTGGGCGCGCTCCCACCGGTAGCCGGCCACCGCCTCGGCCACACCGGCGAGCAGCGGTTCCGGGGCGGCGCACAGGACTGCCAGCGCGCCGCCGTCCAGAGCGCCGTCCACAGCGCCGTCCGGACCGTCCGGCGTGGAGCCCAGCACCTCGGGGACGGCCGCCATCACGGTGGCGATCGCCCGGACCGGGGTGTCCGGCGCGGCCGGGGGCAGTCGGCGCAGGGCGGCGAGCAGGCGCAGCGCGCCGGTGCCGGTGCCGAGCCCGCCGCCCGCGGCGAGCAGGGTGTTGACGGTGCTCAGCGCGGTGAGGGTGCGCACCGGCTCCAGCAGTTCGGGCCCGGGGCGCAGCCGGGAGACCGGGCCGCCGGTGTCCTCGGCGAGGGCGAGCAGCCGGACATAGTTGCCCTCGGCGGTCCACAGCCCGGCGAGGACGGCGGCGGTGGCGGCGACCGTCGGCCCGTCCCCGGCGGCGAGGGCCAGGCGCAGCGCGCGGACCAGGTTGTCCTGTTCGGCCCGGACCAGCCGCCACTGCGGCACGGCCGCCGGGCCGAACGGGCCGTCGTGGTGGGCGATGCCGAACTCCCGTGCCCAGGTGAGGAATCCGGCGGTGACGGTCTCGTCCTCCGCCGCCTTCGTCCGCTCGGCCGCGCCGAACTCGCGGACCGTCTCCAGCATCCGGAACCGTCCGCCGCTCGGGGTGTCGGCCAGGCGCAGCAGGGACTGGTCGACCAGGTCCTCCAGGACGGTCAGGACGTCGGCACCGGTGCTGTCGGCGGCGGCGCCGAGCAGCCGCTCCGCCGCCTCGGCGGTGAAACCGCCGGGGAAGACGGACAGCGCGCGCAGGGCGGCCCGGCCCGGCGGGTCCAGCAGGTTCCAGCTCCAGTCGACCACGGCCTGCAGGGTGCGGTGGCGCTGCGGCGCGTCGCGCGGTCCGCCGCGCAGCAGGGCGAAGCGGTCGGCCAGCCGGTCGGCGATCCCGGTCACCGTCAGCACCCGCACCCGGGCCGCCGCCAGCTCCAGCGCCAGCGGCAGCCCGTCCAGCCGGGCGCACAGGCCGGCGACCGGACCGACGGGCAGCTCGACGTCGGGCCGGGCCGCGCGGGCCCGCAGGGCGAACAGCTCGACGGCGGCCGCCCGGTCCAGCTCGGGGAGCAGGTACAGCGATTCGGCGGAGATCCCGAGCGGCGTGCGGCTGGTGGTGAGCACCCGCAGGTCGGGGCGGGCCGCGACCAGCGCCCGCACCAGGTCGGCGACGCCGCGCACCACCTGCTCGCAGTTGTCCAGCACCAGCAGCACCGGCCCGGGGCCCAGGGCGCCGGCGATCCCCGCCCGGTCCCCGGTGCCGAGCGAGGCCGCGACCGCCCCGGCCACGTCCCGGTCGGCAGCCACTGCGGCGAGCGGCACCAGGTGCACCACCCGCTGCGTCGCCGCGCGTGCCACGGCGGCGGCCAGCCGGGTCTTGCCGAGCCCGCCGGGGCCGACCACCGACACCACCCGGGCGGCGCCCAGCAGCTCCGCCACGGCGACGAGGTCGGCTTCCCGGCCCACCAGGGCGTTCGGCTCGTGCGGCACCCCGCGCCGCACCGGCGCCGCCTCGCCGCGCAGCAACTCCTGGTGCAGTTGCCGCAGTTCGGGGCCGGGGTCGGCGCCCAGGGTGTCCCGCAGGCCGCGGCGGTAGCGGTCGTACCGGCCCAGCGCGGCCGCCGCCCCGGCCGTCCGGGCCTCGCTGCGCAGCAGCTCCAGCAGCACCTCCTCGTCCCTCGGCTGCCCGGCGGCCTCCTCGGCGAGCGCCTCGACGGCCTCCGGGTGCAGCCCGGTGCGCGCCAGCGCGAGCGCCCGGCCACGCCGCAACGCCCGGCGGGTAGGGTCCCGCTCGACGCGCAGCGCGGACACCGGGTCCGTCCCGTCGGGGTCGGCGGGCCCGCTCTCGCCTTCCCAGAGCTCCAGCCCCGTCTCGGCCTCGGCGAGCGCCCCGGCGTGGTCCCCGGCCCGCGCCTTCTCGGCGCAGGCGGCGGCGTGCAACAGCACGGCGGAGGCGTCCACCCGCTCCTCCCCGAGCCCCAGCCGGTACCCGGTCGGCGTGCTGACGATCAGGTCCGCCCCGAACTTCGCCCGCGCCCGCGACACCAGCACCTGCAGCGCCTTCTCCGGCCGCTCGGGCCCGTCCTCCGGCCACAGCCCGTCCAGCAGGCTCCCCCGGCCGCACCCGCCCCGCACCTCCCGCGCCAACAGCGCGAGCAGCCCCCGCAACCCGGGGGCGGTGACCTCCTCACCCCGGCAGGAGACGGTGGACAGTATCCGCAGTTCGATCGTCACCGCGTCAGGCTAGCGATCACCCACGGGCCGCCGTCGCCGGGCTCCGCGACCACCCGCCCGCGCACCGGTCCTGATCCCCGGTCAGCGGACGCGGGCCTTGTGCCGCGGCACTCCGGTGCCTAGGGTCTCGATGTATCGGTTCGATACATCGGACCGATACATCGCGCCGTCCGGGTCGGGTCGACCCCGGTCGGCCGCAGCGCGCTGTGCACCCACCCGGCACAGACCGCCGATCCGAAGGAGCTTCGATGACGGGGACCGACCGCACCACCGGGCACCACCAGGACGCCGCACCGGGCCACCTGCGCACCGGGCAGCCGTCCGCACAGGACGAACGGCGGCTGCACGGCTCGTCGTTCGGAAGGGCGGCGGTCGCCTATGCCGAGCACCGCCCGGACTACGCGCGGGCCGCCGTGCGCTGGGCCCTCGACACCGCGCCGGGCCCGCGGGTGCTCGACCTCGGCGCCGGGACGGGCAAGCTCACCGCCACGCTGGTCGCCCTCGGCCACGACGTCGTGGCGGTCGAGCCCGACCCGGCGATGCTGGCCGAGCTGCGCGGCACACTGCCGGACGTGCGCGCGCTGCCGGGCAGCGCCGAGGCGATCCCGCTGGCGGACGGCTCCGTCGACGCGGTGGTGTCCGGCAACGCCATGCACTGGTTCGACATGGACGTCGCGGGCCCGGAGATCGCCCGGGTCCTCGCGCCCGCCGGTGTGCTGGCCGGCCTGTGGAACGTCTTCGACGACGGAGTCGACTGGGTGGCCGACCTCGCCCGCGTCACCGGCCCCGCCGCCATCGGCCCGCGCGACGTGCCCGCCGGCTGGCGCACCGAGACGGCGCGGATGCACCTGCCCAGGTCCGGCGGGGGCGCGTGGTTCGACTCGCCGGAGCAGGCGGAGTTCCCGCACGGGCAGCAGCGGACCGCGGAGTCCCTCGCCGCCACCCTCGCGACGAAGGCGGGCGTCCTGGTCATGCCGGAGCAGGAGCGGAAGGCCCTGCTGGACGCCACCCACGCCTATCTCGCCGACCGACCGGAGACCGGCTCCGGCGAGTTCACCCTCCCGATGCTGACCGGCGTGCTGCGCGTCCGCCGGATGTGAGCCCCGCCGCCGCGCCCGTCCGACGACCGGCGGGCCCCCGCTCCCCGGTGATCCGGTGATCCGGGGAGCGGGGGCCGCCGAAGGGGCCGTCAGCTGTCAGCTGTCAGCTGTCAGCCCGGAACGCCCCGTGGACGCGCAGGTTGCTGTTGATCGCCACCTTGTCGTCCGTGGTGTGCAGGACCCAGGCGTCCCCGGTCCGGACCGAGAGGTGCCCGTTGGCGTTCACCTTCCCGCGGCGGGCCGTCCAGCGTCTCCAGCACGTTGTCGACGGTCAGCCCGCCGTCCCGGTCCCGCACCCACGTGGGGTGGTGGGCGGTGTCGCGGCCGTCCACGGTTACGCGCCCGCGCAGGTACCGCCGGTGAAGTGCGGCACGAGGCCGTTGACGGCGCCGAGCAGAGTGGACTTGCCGGCGCCGGTGCGGCCGACCACCAGGCAGAGCTCGCCCTCCGGGATGTGGAGGTCGACGTCGCGCCGCCGGGAACAGGGTGGCGAGGGCGGGTATCGCGAGCGGGCCGAGGGAGCGGGCCGAGGGAGCGGGCCGAGGGAGCGGGCCGAGGGAGCGGCGAACGGCGGGCATGGGATGCCTTTCCGGGCCCGCACGCAGGGGCCCGGAAGGCGTCGGCGAGCACCGAGGGGCCAGCGGGCTCCGGCCCGCAGACCACGACGGGAGGAGGGGTGGCACACCTCCGCCGACGGGTACTCGGGCTCGCCGCCGACGCGGGGTCGGCGGCCTACCGTTGCGGGTCAGCGCCGGATTCGGACCGGACTTCCCCCCTCGGCGGAGTCACGACATGACGGCCCATCATGGCGATGCCCCGAACAGCGGGTCAAGAGACCCCGGGCCCGGCCCCCCGTTGAACAGCGGCCTCGTCATCACCGAGCCGAGGCCGACGACCTGATCACCACCGACGACGGGGTCGTCCGGTTCGCGAGTGAGGCTCGCCCTTGGTCCAAGCCTCGTGCACGCACGATGAAACGGGACGTCCCGGCCTCAACTGGCGGTACGTCATGATGCTTGAGCCGGGTGGATGAGGGTGTGCCAGGCATCGTAGCCGCCGAGGAGGTCGGAGACCTCGGTGTGACCGTGGTGGCGCAGCAGGCTGGCGGCGATGGAGGAGCGGTGACCGCTGGCGCAGTGGACGACGAGGGGGCCGCCGGTGGGGATCTCGTCGAGGCGGCCTGGGAGTTCGGTCAGGGGGATGTGCAGGGATCCTTCGATGGAGCCGGTTTCGCGCTCGCCGCAGGTGCGCACGTCCAGGACGGTGGGGGGCTGCGTGTCGGTGAGGGCGGTACGGAGCTGGTCGACGGTGAGGCGGCCGGCGGGGGTGACCTCGTCGGCGAGGGCGGGCAGGGCGTTGCCGGGGTTGCGCAGGTAGCCGGCGATGTGGTCGAAGCCGATGCGGGCGAGGCGGGTGACGACCTCGCCCTCGCGGTCCTGCGGGGCGATGATCGCGATGGTGCTGTCGGGGGTGAGGACGGTGCCGGCCTGTTCGGCGAAGCGGCCGTCGACGGGGACGTTGATGGCGCCGCGGATGTGTCCGGCGCCGAAGTCCTGGGGGCTGCGGGCGTCGAGGACGACGGCGCCCGCGTAACGGGCCTCCTTGAAGCCTTCGGGGCACAGGGGCCGGGCTGTGTTCGTGGGATCGAGCAGCGGGCGGTCCTGCCGGTTGAGGGCGGCGTCGTGGCCGAAGTAGGCGGGGGCGGTGGACTGGCCGGCGGTGACGATGCGGACGAAGGTGTCCTGATCCATGGGACGGCAGGCGTAGTTGGTCAGTCGCTGCGTCCCGATGGTGGACTGGCGGTCGGTGGAGAGGTTCTTGCCGCAGGCCGAGCCGGCACCGTGGGCGGGGAAGACGAGAGTCTCGTCGGGCAGAGTGAGCAGCTTGCGGTGGACGCTGTCGTACAGCATCGCGCCGAGTTCGGCTGCGGTGACGCCGGCCGAGGCGAGCAGGTCGGGGCGGCCGACATCGCCGATGAACAGCGCGTCGCCGGTGAGCACACCGTACGGGACGGTGTCGTCGGGCTGCTCGAAGACCAGGATGCTGATCGACTCGGGCGTGTGGCCGGGGGTTTCGAGGACCTGGACGGTGACGTCGCCGAGTTCGATCCGCTCTCCGTCGGCGAGCTTGCGGATGGGGTACTCGGTCTCGGCGCGGTGACCGTAGCCGATCCAGGCGCCGGTGCGGGCGGCGAGTTCGAGGTGGCCGGCCAGGAAGTCGGCGTGGAAGTGGGTGTTGATGACGCCGACGACGGTCAGGCCACGTGCCATGGCGTCGGCGAGGTACTCGTCGACGTCCCGGCGGGGGTCGACGATCACGGCCTGGCCGGTGCGTTCGTCGGCGATCAGGTAGGAGGCCTGGGAGAGGCAGTCGAGGTAGTACTGGCTGAAGATCACGGGGTTGTCTCCTCCGGGTCGGGCCTCGGCCTTCTCCTGGTTGGCGAAGCCGGATTCCTGGGCGCCACAGCGCCATCGTGATACCCCCCTCGGTATATTTGCGAGCATACGGCTTCGGGAGCCGATACGGGCGGGGGTATGTCCGAACGATTTCGATAATACCCCCGGGGGTACTATGGTGAAGCCATCGAGGGGGCCGGCCACCGCCGCCGAGCCGATACGGGCGGGGCCGAGGACGCACCGGTCACGCCGCCGTACCGGGCCACCGGGCCCGTACGGACGCCCGCGCCGCCCCCGACCTGCCGGACCAGTGCGGTCCGGTCTGCACCACTGGAGACACCGCATGCCTTTGCTGCCGCACGCCCACGGGTCCGCTCCCCACGAACACCGCACCCACGGACACCGCACCCACGGGCGGACCACCCCCGCCGAGGCCCACGAACTCGCCCGCACCGGCGCCGCCGTGCTGCTCGACGTCCGGGAGGCCGCCGAGTTCGCCGCCGGGCACGCCCCCGGCGCGCTGCACCAGCCGCTGATCGGCCTGGTCGCCGGTGTCCCGCTGCCGCCCGCGGCGGCCGGCCGGACCGTGCTGGCGATCTGCCGCTCCGGCCACCGCTCCCGGCGCGCCACGGAGTTGCTCGCCCAGCGCGGCGTCGAGGTGCTGAACATGGCCGGCGGCATGAACGCCTGGGCCCTGTCCGGGCTCCCGGTCACCACGCCCGACGGAAGCGCCGGGCACGTGATATGACCACGCTGCTCCTGGCACTCGCCGCTGGCGCGGTGGTCGGGCTCGCCCTGGGCGGGCTGGGCGGCGGCGGCAGCATGCTCGCCGTACCCGCCCTGGTCTACCTGCTGGGCTTCAGCCCGGCGCTGGCCACGACCGCCAGCCTGGTGATCGTCGCCGCGACCTCCCTGACCGGCCTGATCGCCCACGCCCGGGCGGGCCGGGTCCGCTGGCGCACCGGCGGCCTGTTCGCCGCCGCCGGACTGCCCCTCGCCGCGGCCGCCGGGGCGCTGTCCGCCCACCTGCCGGGCGCGCTGCTGACCGGCGCCTTCGCGGTGCTGGCGGCGCTCGCGGCCTTCCGGATGCTGAGGCCGCCCAAGGTCGAGGCGCAGGAACGTTCCGCCGCAGGACTCGGCCGCTCCACGGCCGCGGGCGCCGGGCTCGGCGCCGTCACCGGACTGCTCGGCGTCGGCGGCGGCTTCCTCGCCGTACCGGCCCTGGTCTCGGTGCTCGCCTTCACCATGGCCGAGGCGGTCGGCACCAGCCTGCTGGTCATCACCGCCAACTCGCTCGCCGCCCTGCTGCCCCGCCTGGGCGCGACCGGCGCGATCGACTGGGCCGTGGCCGCCCCCTTCACCGGGGCCGCGATCCTCGGCGCCTGGGACGGCAAGCGGCTGGCCGACAAGCTCAGCGGGCGCACCCTGCGGAAGGCCTTCGCCGTCGCCCTGCTCGCCGTCGCCGCGCTGATGCTGATCACCACGCCGGCCTGATTCACCACGCCGGGCCGATCAGCACGCCGGCCTGATTCAGCACGCCGGGCCGACCACCGCAACGGGCCGACCACGGCGCCACCGCGGCGGGCCGACGCCCAGCCCCCGACGCCCAGCCCCCGACCCCCATCCCCACCCACACCCCCTTCCCGAGAGGACCCCACACCCCCATGACCACGCCGCTGACCGTCGAGCAGCTCCAGCCCCGCCTCGGGCAGCTCACCCTCATCGACGTCCGCTCCCCCGGCGAGTACGCCGCGGGCCACATCCCCGGCGCCCTCAACGTCCCGCTCGACCAGCTGGACCGCGCCCTGCCCGCGCTGCGCGGGGCCGCCGCGCACGGCGAGATCGCCGTCGTCTGCGCCGCCGGGCCGCGCGCCGACAACGCGTGCCGCCGGCTGTCCGACGCCGGCGTCCCGACCCTCACCCTGACCGGCGGCACCAACGCCTGGGCGAACGCCGGCCGGCCGCTGGACCAGGTGGCCGGCGCCCGCCGGGTGTGGGCACTGGACCGCCAGGTCCGCCTGGTGGCCGGCTCGCTGGTGCTGGCCGGGGTGCTGATCGACCTCGCCCTGCCGGGCGCCCGCTGGGTCTCCGCGGCCGTCGGCGGCGGGCTGGCCTTCTCCGCCCTGACCAACACCTGCGCGATGGGATCGATGCTCTCCAAGTTCCCGTACAACCGGCCCCGCTCCGGCACGCCGAGCCTGGACGAGACGCTCGCCACCCTGAAGCGCTGAACCCCACCCCAGGACGTGAAGGCTCCCGCCCACCCCCGTCGGGCGGGAGCCTTCACCATTCGTCCCGGTCACCTCCCGGAAGCCCTTACCGCACATCCCGTTGACGCGACCGAAACAACCATGTGAAATGTCACCCATCACATGCGATGCATCATAGCTCGGCTTTCCCACCCGATTTGAACGTTCCAACGCCATCACGCCACCGACCGACCGGAGGTAGCTCCGCCATGCCGCCCCGCCCCCGCGCCTTACCCACCGGTCTCGCCCTCCTGGCCGTCCTCACCGCCCAGGCCCTCGGCGCCGCCCCGGCCCCGGCCGCCGCCGGAGCACCGCTCGTCGACGGCGGCAGCTACCTGCTCGGCTCCGCGCTGGACGGCTCCTGCCTCGGCCCCCAGTACGCCCAGCCCGCCCCCGGCACCCCGGTGCTCGGCGCGGCCTGTGGACGGCTGCTCAGCCAGCGCTGGCAGCTGCGCCGCACCGGCGGCGACTACCTCCTGGTCAACGCCGCCAGCGGCCGCTGCCTCACCCTCGGCGGCCCGGACCGCCGCCCCGCCACCGCCGACTGCGGCTCCGCCCCCGAGGCCGAGCGCTTCACGGTCTCCCGTGCTCCGCAGGGCACCTACACCCTCGCCGTCCGCGGCACCGGCGCCTGTCTGACCGCCGACCCGGCCCCGGCGAACCACCACTGCGACCACCGCCCGGCCCACCGCTGGACGCTCACCCGCACCGAGCCGCTGGTCCTCGCCGACCCCGGCTTCGAGCAGAGCGACGGGAGCGGCGCCTCCGCCACCGGCGCCCCGTCCACCGCCGCCGGCTGGACCTTCACCGCCCACACCGGCACCGCCACCAACAACCCGCACGGCGGCAGCCGCCTCGCCTACCTCGACGCCGGCCCCGGTTACACGGTGAGCCAGCAGGTCACCGCCGTCACCGCGGGCACCTACGACCTGTCCGCCTGGATCGCGACGGGCGGCGCCGGCGGCAGCCTCTCGGTGAGCGTCAACGGCACCGTGGTGCGCTCCCTGCCGCTGCCCGAGCAGTCCACCTACGCGAAGTACACCCTCCCCCGGGTGCGGGTCGCCGCCGGCGACCGGCTCGCCCTCACCATCGGCTCCTCCCCGACGGGCTGGGTCAACGTGGACGACGCCGCCGTCGCCCCGTCCGCCCCCAACGACCCGGTGATCAGCTCCTCCGACCCCGAGGTCGTCGCCCTCTTCGACTGGGCCAAGACCAAGGCCAACAGCTGGGTCCAGCAGCCCGGCGCCACCGGTGTGCTCGACCAGGACGAGAACCACCCCGGCGGCACCGGCACCACCACCTACGACGCCTCCTACTGGGCCGGCTACCCGTTCCGCTCCGCCTTCTACAGCCGTGACTTCGCCCACCAGCTGGTCGGCGCCCACCTGCTCGGGCTGGACGCCGAGAACAAGACCATGCTGCGCGGCTTCGCGGCCTCCGCCACCGACGTCAACCGGCTCTACCCGGTCTGGGCGCTCAACTTCGACGCCCGCAGCTACGCGGCCATCGACTACCGCGGCCCGGACCGCTTCGTCCGCGAGCTGCCCGCGCCGTTCGAACTCGTCCAGCAGGCCGGCGAGGCCTTCCGCTGGACCGGCGACCGGGACTACGCCGAGGACCCGGGCCTGGGCCGCTACGTCCGCAACACCCTCGGCCCGTTCATCGCCGCCCGCCCCGGCCCGGTCGACAACGGCGGGGTGCCGATCCCGCAGGCCACCAGCCGCAGCATCTTCGCCGGCACCGCCAGCTACGCCGAGAACGCCACCCGCACCTACGCCGAGGCGGGCGACGCGGTCGGCGCCCAGTACCAGGCCTACCTCGCCGCCACGACACTGGCCGAGGCCCGGGGCGACGCCGCCTCCGCCGCCGGCTACCGGAAGGCCGCCGACCAGCTGCACACGTACGTCAACTCCACCTGGAGCGTGGACGGTTCGCAGCCCGGCGAGGTCGTCCACGGCTACGACACCACCGGCAAGCCGATCACCGGCTGGGGCTACGAGGCGAGCGTGCTGATGCCGGTCAAGCGGCTGCTCGACCCGGGCCCGCGCCGGGACGGCTTCCTCGCCGCCGTCGACGCCGCCGACTCCGGCCCGGAGCGCTCGGCCAACCTGGAGGCCTACACCTACCTCCCGGACGCCTTCTTCGCCAACCACGACGGCACCACCGCCTGGAAGTGGATGCGGCACATCTACGAGAGCACCGGCCAGCCGCACGTGAGCGGCGCGATGCTCAACGGCGACTACCCCGAGGTCCCGTTCACCCTGCTCGCCCAGACCGTCCAGGGCCTGCTCGGCGTCACCCCGGACGCCGCCGGCCACGCGCTCACCACCGCCCCGCAGCTGCCCTCCTCGATGGGCTGGCTCCAGGTCGCGGGCATCCCGGTGGGCGCCGGCACGGTGACCGTCCGCCACGACGGCACCCAGCGCAGCACCGTCACCAACACCGGTACCGAGCGGCTGACCTGGGAGGCCCGCTTCCCCGGGCAGCACGCCCGCGTCACCGTCGACGGCGCGCCGCGCGAGGCCCGCACCACGACCGTCGACGGCGTGACCTACACCTCCACCACCGTGACCCTCGCCCCGGGCCGCTCCGCGACCGCGACCGTCACCGACTGACCCCCACACCGCCCCACCCGCGGCCGGCCGGCCCCACCCGGCCGGGCGCGATCCCGGCGCCCCCCGGGGAGGTTGCGCCGCCGGGGGTGCCGCCGCGCGC
>NZ_JBSHBN010000031.1:0-42778 GCF_053612025.1 Kitasatospora sp. NPDC054768 | reverse complement strand
GTTTTCTCTGTTGTCTGGTGGGTTGTTTTTTTTTTATATGACCCCGCCCCCCCCCCCGGGGCGGGCGGCCCCCACCGGGCCGCCCGCGATCCCCTCTCCCCCCATGAGCTTTCCCGACCAACCGGTCCCCCCACATCCTCAGGAGTGCGCACATGCGCCGAACCCGCCGCCGTCTCGCGGCATCCCTCCTGTCCCTCGCCCTCGCCACCGCCGGACTGGGAGCCGTCGGCCTCGGCACGGCCGCGCCGGCCGCCGCGCTCGGCAACGGCAACGCCCTGACCCCGCCCATGGGCTGGAACTCCTGGAACTCCCTCGGCACCGAGGTCACCCAGGAGCAGGTCGTCCAGACCATCGACTTCATGGCCGCGAACGGCCTGGTGGCGGCCGGGTACGACACCGTCACCATCGACGACGGCTGGTCGCTCTGGCACCGCGACGGCCAGAGCACCGACCTGGTCCGCAACGCCGACGGCGGCATGCAGCTGTACGACAACGCCGGGAACCCGGTCAGCGGCACCGACGGCACCGGCAACGACCCCACCTCCGGCCACCTGATCCCCCGCCCCGACCACTTCCCCGCGCAGACCGTGGACGGGCGCAGCGTCAACGGCATCGAGTACCTGGCCCGCTACGCGCACGGCAAGGGCATGAAGTTCGGCCTCTACGCCACCGACACCTACCTCACCTGCCAGATGCACCCCGGCAGCCTCGGCCACGAGTCCACCGACGCGGCCGACTTCGTCTCCTGGGGCGTCGACTTCGTCAAGTACGACGACTGCCCGTACGGCCCGCAGATCGTCGGCCCGGACGGGCACAACTACTACACCCAGGGCGAGGGCAAGGAGCTGACCCGCTCGGTCTACGCCCGGGTGCAGACCTTCCAGCGTGCCCTGGACGCCGCCTCCGCCACCCAGGGCAGGCCCAAGGTCACCCTCAGCGTCTCCGCCCAGCCCGCCCACACCGGCGTCCCGTACCTGCTCGCCGCCGACGACCCGGCCCGCACGGACCCGGTGGTCCAGGCCGCCGGGACGGCTCCGTTCCACGCCCCCGGCTACGCGCCCACCGGCGTCTGGTGCGGCCAGGTCGCCAACCTCTGCCGGATCGGCGGCGACCGGGACAGCGAGCTCGACGGGGTGCTCTGGAACGGGCAGTTGCAGACCGCGCTGCAGTACCCGGGCAACGTCCGCCCGGGCAGCTGGAACGACCTGGACATGATGTTCACCGGCTGGCAGGACGTCTACGGCCTGTGGGGCACCACCGACACCTGCGTCTGCCACAAGCCCTTCACCGACGACGAGTCCCGCACCGAGACCTCGATCCTCGCCATGCTCGCCGCGCCGCTGATCTCCGGCGCCGACCTGCGCACCGCCGCACAGTCCCGGCACAGCGACGGCGGCTACACCTGGTCCACCGGGATCGACGACGCGAGCCTGGCGATCCTGAAGAACCGCGAGGTGATCGCGATCGACCAGGACGGCCTCGCCAAGCCCGCCACCCTGGTCGGCGCCAAGCCGGCCGACGGGCGCGCGCCGGTGGTCCTCAAGCGGCAGCTCGCCAACGGCGACACCGCCGTGCTGCTGGTCAACCAGGACCCGGCGGCCGGCCGCAGCGTCTCCACCAGTCTCACCGAACTCGGCCTCGGCGGCTCCGGCTACCGGGCCAAGGAGCTGTGGACGGGCGCGAGTTCGACCGTCACCGGGCCGATCGGCGCCTCGCTCCCGGCGCACGGCGCGGCCCTCTACCGGCTCACCCCGACGTCGACGGGCGGGCCGTCGGGCGTCGTCGACGACGGGAAGTACCACACGCTGACCAGCGGCGGCCTCGCGCTCTCGCTGCTCGGCTCCTGCACCGCGCCGATCGGCTCGATCACCGACCTGGAGCCCGCGCGCCCCGGTGACGCGGCGCAGCAGTGGACCTTCACCACCAACCCCGACGGCACCGTCCGGATCACCGACAACTGCGCCACCGCCACCCACCGGCACACCGTGCTCTCCGCCGGGAACTCGGCCGGCTACAGCGCCTACCTGCTCGACCTGTCGCCCGGCAACCCCTGGCAGGAGTGGAAGCTGACGCAGGGCGAGGCCGGCGTCACCGTCACCAACGTCGCCACCGGCCTCGCCCTCGACGCGGGCGCCGGCACCGCCGGCACCCCCGTCACGACCCGCCCGGCAGCCGGCCAGAGCTGGGCCGTCGGGTCCTGAGGAACCTCTCAGTCCCTCGTGCCGGCCGTCCGCTCGGTGGAGCGGGCGGCCGGCATCCGGACCAGCACGGCCACGCTCAGGCCGAAGATCAGCACGCCCAGCGGGACGTGGACCGACGGCACGTGCGCGATGCCGAGGACGACCTGCGCCGAGGCCAGCACCAGGAAACCCGACGCGTACAGGATCGGACGGGGCGAGCCGCCGCCCGGCCGCCAGGCCAGGACGGCGGCGAGCACGTACAGCATCGAGGCCCCGTACATCACCCGCGCGCCGATGCCGTGCAGCAGTTCGCCGTAGGAGGTGGAGAGCAGCAGGCCGGCCGAGACCGCCTGGAGGAGGACGGTCGCGGTCTGGAGCGCGACGGAGACCCGCAGGAAGGCCCGGGTACGCTGTTCCACCGCCGTTCCCGGCACCGTCCCCGTCGCCGCCCTCGCCGTGGTGTGGATGGCCATGTCGTGTTCCCCTCTTCTGCCTCGCGGCGGTTGATCGATAGTGTCCCGGTGATCCGACGACACAGGCCGGCGAAGTGTGAGGCGGGGTCCGTCCCGGGCCGGGCATCGCAGGCCGGCCCGTGGTCGGGTCGCAGCGGTGGGAACGGCAGGAGCCGCGAGAACGGCGAGAGCGCCGACCGGACGAGACGAGACAGGGAGCGGCCCCGACCATGAACACCCCGTCCGAGCCGGGGCAGGAGCGGCCCGTACCGGAGCTGAGCGTGATCGTCGGCGAGCGGCGGCAGCTGATCAACCTCGCCTACCGGCTGCTCGGTTCGCTGGCCGAGGCCGAGGACGCGGTGCAGGAGACGTACGCCCGCTGGTACGCGCTGCCCCGCCGGCAGCAGGAAGCCATCGCCTCGCCGGGCGCCTGGCTGACCACGGTGGCCACCCGGGTCTGCCTGGACCTGCTCGGATCGGCGCGGGCCCGGCGGGAGCGCTACGTCGGCGAGTGGATCCCCGAGCCGCTGCCCGACCGCAGCGAGTGGATCGGCGGGCCGGCCGGCGGCAGCGGCGGACCGGCCGACCCGGCGGACCGGGTGACCCTGGACGAGTCGGTGAGCATGGCCTTCCTGGTCGTGCTGGAGGCGATGACCCCGGCCGAGCGGGTGGCGTTCATCCTCCACGACGTCTTCCGCTACCCCTTCCCCGAGGTCGCCGGGATCGTCGGCCGGACCCCGGCGGCCTGCCGGCAGCTGGCCGCCTCCGCCCGCCGACGGATCAGGGCCGCGCAGGCCCCGGCGACGCCGACGGGCGCGCAGGCCGCTCTGGTGCGGCACTTCAAGGAGGCCTGGGAGGCCCGGGACATCACGGCCCTGATCGCCCTGCTCGCCCCCGACGCCACGATGACCGCCGACGGCGGCGGCCTGGTCGGCGCCGCCCTGCGCCCGGTCCGGGGCGGCGAGCGGATCGCCCAGTACCTGGTCCACCTCGCCGACCGGGCCCCCGGGCTCACACTCCTCGAACGGACCGTCAACGGCCGCCCCGGCCTGGTCGCCCGGCACGGCGGCCGCACCGCGACGGTGGCGGCGTTCGAGCTGGCGGACGGCCGGATCACCCGCATCTGGGCGGTCCGCAACCCGGAGAAGCTGCGCCCGTGGACGGAGAACGACCCGCGCGACGGCTGAACGCCCGGCCTACAACTCCTCCACCACCTCCACGCCCGGGCACTCCCGCGCCAGGTCGGCGAAGAAGCGCTCCCCGTCGATCACCGCCTCCGTCGGGTGCACCCCCGTCGCCCGCACCGTGCCGTCCAGCAGCTGCGCCAGCGCCAGCCCCGCCGGGACGCCCGTGGCCTCCGCCATGTCCGCCAGGAACCGCTCCGCGCCGTCCAGGCGGGCGAGCGCCGCGGCCGGTCGGCCGTCGCGCGTTCCGGTGGCGGCGGCGAAGAACGGCGGGAGGGTGCCCGGCCCACGCATCCGGGGGGCTCGGGCGGCCGCGCGCAGGGTGCGGCGCAGGGTGGGGCGGTCGAGGTCGGCGGCGGCGGTCTCGTTGGTCAGCCGTCCGGCGTCGAGGTCCTCGCGCAGCACGCCCAGGTAGGCGGCGGTGCCGACGGACACCACCATGAGGTTGGCCGCGTCTCCGCCGGGCCGCAGGCTGCGGTGCAGGGTGACCGGCTCCGGGTGGCCGACGGTGTAGGCGGTGCCGCGGTGGCCGCCGGGCAGGTCGAGGGCGACCGGGCGCAGCGGGGGCCGCCGGACCAGCCGGCCGTCCTCCACCGTCGCGACGGTGCCGCTGATCTGCTGCATCCAGTGCACGGCGGCGGCCGAGACCGCGCCGTTCGGGTCGCGCAGCGAGGTGTCGGGCCGGGAGGAGTCGGGCGTGGAGCCGACGTCCACCGGCCAGGCGGTGTACACGTCGGTCAGGGTGTCGAGGCGGGCGGCGGCCCGGGCGGCGAGCAGGTTGCTGACGCCGGGGCTGGCGCCCGCGCCGAGCACCGCGCGCACTCCGGCGGCGCGGGCCTCCTCGTCCAGTTCCAGCATCGCGACGGTGGGTTCCCAGTCGTCGCAGATGTCCAGGTAGTGGGTGCCGGTGCGGATCGCGGCGCGCAGCACGTCGAAGCCGTAGCGGTAGTACGGGCCGACGGTGTTCAGCACGGCGTCGGCGTCCGCGAGGGCGGCGTGCAGCTCCGGGCCGTCCGTGACGTCGACCCGGCTCGCACGGACGGGCACCGGTGCGCCGGCGGCGAGTGCGGCGGCGGCGCGGCGGGCGGCGTCGAGGTCCCGGTCGGCGATCACCAGTTCGTGGACGCCGGGCAGGGCGGCCGCGACCCGGGCGGAGACCCGGCCCATCGCGCCGGCTCCGCCGAGGGCGAGGAGCTTCATCGTGGGTCAGCCCTTCCGGTGGTCGAGCGAGGTCAGGAAGTCCCGCATGCCGTCGAGGTAGCCGGGGGTGAACAGCGAGCGCGGGGCGGCGACGGCCAGGACGGTGCTGCGCAGTTCGGAGTCCTCGACGTCCTCGGGCACGATGTTGTGGGTGGAGTCCGGGAAGCGCAGGACCTGGAGCAGGCCCGGGGTGGTGACGAGGCGCCGGTAACCGGCCTCGGTGTCGTCGCTGTCGACGTTGACGTCCCGGCCGCCGAGGATCAGTTGCACCGGGATCCGGACCGCGGCGAGGTCCTCGGTGGCGTCGGAGAGGTGGTTGCGCTTGTTGAACGCCCACCGCTCGGGGGTCAGCCCCTCGGCGTCGCCGCCGGCGGCCCGGTACTGCTCGAAGGTCGCACTCGCCCGCAGGGCGGCCAGGTCGCGGTCGCTGCGGGCGACGGCGGCCGCGGTCTCCTCGGGCGAGGCGTGCCGCTCGCCGAGCTCGGCGAGCAGGTTGTAGCGGCCCTGCTGGAGCCAGTTGACGGCGGTGCCGACGGCGATCAGGAACGTGACGTCCGGGGACTGCCGGGCGGCCTTGGGCATCACCCAGCCGGCCTGGCTGGCGCCCCAGAGCCCGATCCGGTCCGGGTCGATGCCGGGCTGGGCCTTGGCCCAGCGGATCGCGGCGAGGGTCTCGTCGACGCGGTCCTGGATGCTCTGGTCCAGCCAGTTGCCGGGGGCGTTGCGGACGCCGGGCTTGTCCCAGGACAGCGTGGCGTACCCGGCCTTCGCCATGGCTTCCCAGAGCGGCCGGTAGAAGGTGTCGTGGGTGGCGTCGACGGGTCCGTCGCCGTGGACGAAGACCACCAGTCCGTACGGTCCGTGGCCGCCGGTGGGGCGGGCCAGCACGCCCTGGAGCGGCTGCTTGCCGCCGGTGACGGTGACCCGCTCCTCCGTGAGGTCGTACTCGTTCTGGTACACCACCCAGCCGCCCGCGCCGGCCAGCAGCACAGCCACGGACAGCAGTGATCCCCAGAGCCACCGGCGCTTGCCGAACAGCTTCATATCGTTCACTCGCCAATCGTTCGTTTCTAAAACGACCGTAACAGATATGAACGGTACGCGTGAGTCACCCGGCCCCCACGTGCTCCGCCCCGGCGGACGGTGCCGCCGAATCCGGCACCACCGGCTCCGGCAGCGTCCGGAACAGCGCCCAGTCGCACCGTCGGCGCCCCGGCGACCGCACGCTGTCCCGGCTGTTCCGCGCCGACCTCGGCATGACCTTCCCCAGTGGCGCACCCAGCTGCGGCTGCACCACGCCCTGGTCCTGCCGCCGAGGGACTGCCGGTCACCGCCGTCGCGCACCGCTGCGGCTGGGCCTCGGCCGGCGCCTTCATCGACGTGTTCCGCCGCGCCCTCGGCCACACCCCGGGCGCGCGGGCGCCCAGTTGAACACCGTTGTCCGTGGGACGTGGGAGGCTGGGAGGCATGTGCGGCCGCTTCGTCTCCACCACCACGCCCCAGGACCTCGTCTCACTGCTCGGAGAGCTCCGGTGGGACCCGGCCGAGACCTTCGCACCGAGCTGGAACGTCGCCCCGACCGACCCGGTCCCGGCCGTCCTGGAACGCGTCGACCGGGACACCGGCGAGGTGATGCGCCAACTGCGCCCGCTGCGCTGGGGATTGATCCCGTCCTGGTCCAAGGACCCGTCCGGCGGCGCCCGCATGATCAACGCCCGCTCGGAGACCGTCGACACCAAGCCCGCCTTCCGCAAGGCCTTCACCGCCCGCCGCTGCGTCATCCCCGCCGACGGCTACTTCGAATGGCGCGAGGTCCCCGCCACCGCCGACCGCAAGAAGTACAAGCAGCCGTACTTCCTCAGCACCGGCGACGTGATGCTGATGGCCGGCCTCTACGAGTTCTGGCGCGACGGCACCCGCCCCGAGGACGACCCGCTCGCCTGGCTGGCCACCGCCACCGTCATCACCACCGACGCCACCGACTCCGCCGGCCGCGTCCACGACCGGATGCCCCTCACCATCGCCCCCGACGACCTCCCCACCTGGCTCTCCCCCGCCCACACCGACCGCGCCGAACTCCACCACCTGCTGCGCCGCCCCGCCGACGGCGACCTGCGCGTCCGCGCCGTCCCCACCACCGTCAACAGTGTCCGCAACAACGGCCCGCAACTGCTGGACCCGGCCGACGACCCGCTGGGACTGGCCGACTGAAGCCGAACCAGGGAGATCGCATGAACCGCACCCCCGCGAGCATCGTCGAGGCCGCGTTCCGCTGCTACCGGTCACAGGACCGGGAGGCGGCCGTGCCGCTGTACGCCGCGGACTTCACGTTCACCAGCCCGCAGGACGACCGCATCGACAAGGAGGCCTTCTTCCGCCGGTGCTTCCCCACCGCCGACCGCTTCACGGAGCAACGGCTGCTGCGGGTGACGCCCGCCGGCGGGGAACTCGTCTTCGCCTACTACGAGTACGAGCTGACCACCGGCGACCGCTACCGCAACGTCGAGGCGATCACGGTCCGGGACGGGCTGATCCGGGAGGTGCAGGTCTTCTTCGGCGGCCGGCAGCCGGCGCCGGGCCCGCCCACGGCACCGTGAACCGGCCTCCTGCGGAACCGCAGGCAGCCCTTGCCCATGTCCTGCCCGGCCAGCCGTTCCTCGAACGCCTCACGGACGTCACCGCGCATGAGGTAGAAGGAGATGTACTGCTTCTGGCTGGCGAACGCGATCTCCGCGGCGCCGCCCCGCTCGTACGCGGGCATCCCGTACGCCATGACCTCGTCGAAGCCCACCAGCTCCTCCCGGCACAGTTGCCGCAGCGTGGCCAGCACGGCCCTGCGTCCCTCAGGAAGCGAGGGACCGCCCCGGATCGTCCGCGTCGCAGAAGTCGTCGAAGAGCACGTGCACGGTGTGGGCGAGGTCCTCGAACTCGTCCCGGTCGAGCCACACCTCGCGCTGCCAGGTCGGGCCGGCCAGCGCCACCACGGCGGGCACGACGTGGAGGCGGAACGCGGGGAGGGCGATGCCGTGATCGGTCACGGGCCGAGGGTACTCACTCCGTGATCAACGGTGCAGTCCCCGGCCGGCCCAGCGGGAGCAGGTACTGGATCGGCTCTCCGAGGTCGTCCAGGCCGAGGAGTTCGTGGGCGAGGTCGTCCTGGAGGCCGCCGAGGGGGGTGGTGCCGAGGCCGAAGGCGGCGGAGGTCAGGAGCAGGTTCTGGGCCAGGTGTCCGGCTTCCAGGACGCCGAGGCGCAGGGCTCGCAGACCGTAGCGGCGGCGCAGCCGGGCGAGGTCGAGGTACACGGCGAGGACGGCGGGGGCCTGGTCGACGCCGATGGCGTCCGGGTCCTCGGCCGGGCGGGAGAGGTAGGAGGAGAGCGCCTTGAGGTCGTCGAGGGCGGGGGCCGGGCCGATCGGGCGCAGGCTGCGGTGTTCGGGGAGGCAGTGGTAGGTGCCGGCGGGCAGGCCGTCGACGGCGAGGGCGAGCAGGCGCAGCCGGACGGTGTGCAGGGCGCCCGCGCTGGGGTACGGGCGGTGGCCGGTGTCGGGGGCGGGGGCGAAGGCGGACCAGAGCAGTCCGCCGAGGGCGCTGGCGGTGAGCGGGCCGGTCAGCGGGCCGCGGGTGGAGCGGCGGGTGCGCAGGGCGTCGGCGAGGGTGACGGGCGGCAGCGGGTCGGCGGGCAGCGGGAGGTCGCCGGGTCGGGGGCTCGGGGCCGGGTGGTGCGGCAGGTCGCGCAGGGCGGTGTCCTCGCCGCGGCCGATCTGGAACTTGCTGCGTTCCAGGTACTGGTGGTCGGGGGCGTGGTGGTCGGCGGGGAAGAAGGTGAACGGCTGTCCGGTCTCCAGCAGGGTGCGGGCGGCGAGGCGGCAGACCGCCCGTTCCTCGTCGGGGCCGACGCCGAGCCGGTTGAACAGCATGTGCAGCTGGGAGGCCCAGATCCACTCCAGGCGCTCCTCGGCCTCCTCGGCGGCCGAGGCGGGCGCGGCGGCCACGACGGCCCGCATCCGGGCGGCGGCCTCGGCGGCCTGCGCCGCCCAGTCCCCCAGCCAGGGCGTGGCCGTGCCGGCGTCCAGTGCCGCGCGCAGCTCCCGGGCGCGGCGGGCCAGCGTCTCCCGCTGGCGGGCGAACACGGTGTTGACCCGGGTGTGCACGGCGGCGCCCGGCAGCGGCCGGAACTCGGTGACCCAGCGCCAGGCGGCGGCGTGGCGGCGCAGCCAGCGGGAGGCGGCGAGTTCGTCGAGGCCGAGCGCGTACGCGGTGGTGTGGGCGAGGTCGAGGGCCAGTTGCAACCGCTTCTCGGGGGCCGCGCCGAGGGCGTGCAGGGCGCGGACGGCGGCGCGGGTGGACTGGGTGAACACCTCTTCGGCGATCGGCAGCAGGGCCGCGCCACCGTAGCGCTCGGTCTCGGGCTCGTACGGGACCTCCGTCACGGTGCCGTGCCCGTCCGCGAACGGGCCGTCGGGCGCGGTGCGTCGGGTGGCGAGGCGGGTGAGGTCGGCGGCGAGGGAGGCGGGCGCCGGGCCCGGGCCGCGGTGGCGGATGCGCAGGTGGGGGCCGCCCTCGCCGTAGCGGATGAAGAACCAGTCGGTGCCGGCGAGCCCGTCCATCAGCGGGGCGAGGTCCTCGGTGAGGAAGGCGTCGGCCTCGCGGGCCGGCAGCGGCAGCGCGAGGTGCAGGCTGTGCCAGGTGGTGGCCGGCAGCGCGTGGGTGGTCATCGCGTGCTCTCCGGTGGCTAGGGGAACGGGTGCGGGTGGAGCGGGAGTTCGTCGTGGCGCAGCGGCGCGGGGGTGCGGCCGAGGCGGTACGGGACCTCCAGCAGGCGGGGCAGGCCCCGGGTGCGGCGGTTGGCGTGGCCGAAGGTCATCGGCAGCGTGCCGGGGACGACGACCTTGGCGCAGTGCAGGCCGAGCCGGTCGCGGACGCCGGGCTCGTCCTGGGTGACCACGAGGACCTCCAGGTCCTCCCCCGCCAGCCGGGTGACCGTCCGCTCCAGCAGGTCGGTGAGGTCGGTGACCGGTTCGGGGTCGCCGGGCCAGCGCTCGGTCCAGGGCACCGGCGGCGGGCCGGCGAAGAGGAAGTCGAGGCGGGGCTGGGCCTCGGGCAGGGTGTTGAGGCCGACGTGGTCGTCCAGGGAGACGACGAGCTCCGGGCGCTCCAGCATCGGCCGCAGCCGCTGCGGGTCGCGCGGCCCGCCCGGGGCGGTGGAGCGGTGGGGCGCCTCCTGGACGTTGGTGACCACTTCGGCGACGGCGGAGCGGATCGCCGTCCGGGGGTCGTGGTGGGCTCCGGCGGCCAGGAGGGTGCGCGGGGCGTCGGGGTGGTCGCCGCGGTGGCGGCAGAGGGCGATCACGGCGGGAACGCCGAGGTCGTTGGTGGCGTCGAGCAGGGTGAGGCGGTAGCCGAACAGCTCGGCCCGGTCGGCGAGTTCGGCGATCTGCGGGTCCTCGGTGGGGACGGCGACGCCGGGCAGCGGGGTGCGGGCGTACCAGGCCATCAGGAAGGCGTCGCGCTCGGCGACCTCGAACAGGCCGTAGAGCGCGGCCTCCTGGGGGCTGTTGCCGAGTCCGCAGCCGTTCGAGGACTCGTAGACCACCCGGGGGCGGTCGCGGCCGGGAACCTCCCAGTAGGCGACGCGCTCCGGGACGGCGACCGGGCGGCGGCGGGTGAGCGACCAGCCGTGCACCCAGTCGAGGACCAGCTCGGGGGTGTAGGGGGCGGTGGCCGGGGTGGGGTGCCCTTGGTGGGGGTCGTCGGGCAGGCCGAGCCGGGCCGGGTCGAGGACGGCGTCCGGGCCCAACTCGCGTGCCAGTTCGGCGAAGGAGCCGCGCAGGACGGTGCGGCGCCCGAGCGGCCGCATGCCCGCGTGCCGCTCCACCGCCTCGAACAGCGCGACCCGCTCGCTGGAGCGGAAGTCCGCGGCGCGCCCGTACCCGCCGTCGTCGAGCGCCCGGCCGTCGGTCACCCAGGCGGTGGTGAGGGCGAAGGCCGAGTCCTCGGTGCGGAACAGCCGGCGGACCGGGCCGAACCGCTCGTCGTACAGTTCGGCCCGCAACTGCCCGGCGTCGGTGCGGTCGTTGGGCCCGCGCAGGACGGCCGGGTCGGGCAGCGGGCGGGGGGTGGCGGGCAGCCGGGCGGCCTCGGGCGTGTCGGGGGGAAGCGGCCGGCAGACCTCGCAGCCGCCGACGGGGCGGACCCGGTGGGTGGACCAGGTGGCCCGGCCGCCGTGCACCACGTGGACGGTGGCGCCGTCGGTGCTCTCCGCGGCCTCGGGGCCCCCGGCGCCCTCCGCGCCCTCCACGGCCTCGGGGCCCTTGGCCAGCTCGGCGGCGAGCGCGGTCACGGCCTCGGCGAAGGCCGGGGTGCCGGTGCCGCCCAGCGCCAGGGCCGGGCTCTGCCAGGGCACCCGGCCGCCGGCGGTGGCGAGCCGTTGGTACTCGACGCAGGCGAGGCAGGCCGGTGCGCCGGGGGCGAGCACCGGGCCGACCACGGTCAGCGCGCCGTCCTCGCGCACCGGCACCAGGCGTACGGGGTGTGCCAGGGCGTGCCGGCTGAGCCGGGCGGCCAGGCCCAGGGTCCATTCGGTGAGGTGGACGACGGCGGTGCCGCTCGTGGCGGCCAGTGCCTCGACCGGGGTCAGGACCGGCAACTCGCTCATGGGCGGCCTCCTTCGGCTACGAGGGCCGTGAAGCCGCAGCCGTCCAGGGCGTCGGCGAACGGGCGGGCCTCGGGGGTGGCGGGACGCCAGCGGGCGGTGCGCAGACCGGTGATCCGGACCAGGGCGGCCTGCAGGTCCGCCTCCCGGTCGGCGATGTCGGCGAGCCAGCGGTCGGCCCAGCCCAGGTCGGTCCAGGCCGCCGGGGTCCGGCCGGCTGCGGCGAGCGGGGCGGCGGCGCCGGAAAGGACGGTGTGGTGGACGGCGGCGAGGCCGGCGCCCCGGGCCATCAGCCGGGTGAGGGCGGCCAGTGCGGCGTGGGCGACGGCGTCGGCGGGCGTGGCCTCGACCGCCCTGCCCTCCTCCACCTGCGCCAGGTACACCGACTCGTGGGAGAGTTGACCGATCGTCAGGATCGGTGTTCGACCGAGCCGGCGGGCCAGGACGCCGTACCAGTGCCCGGCCTGCGGGTGTTCCCGCCAGGCGGACTCGGGCACCGCCCGGTCGCCCCGCACCGCCCGGTCGTCCAGGAGCGGCCGGTCGCCCCGCACCGCCCGGTCGAGCACGGCGCGACGCAGGGCCAGGCCGAGGGCGTGGTCCGGGTCGACGCCGACCACCGGCACGGCTCCCCCGCCCACCGCCGCCAGGTGCAGTTCGACGGACCGACAGGCGGCGGCCAGCCGGGCGAGGTCCGTCCGCACCGCCCCGGCCGCCAGCGGGCCGGCGGGGGTGGCGCAGGAGACCAGGGCCACGGGCAGCTGCGGGAGGTCGCCCGCGGAGGGTGCGTCCAGCACGCCCAGCCGGGGGTCACCGAGGGCGTTCACCCGGCGCAGCGCCTCGGCGAGGGTCCCGGGCGGCGCGGCGGCGGCCCCGGGGCCCGCCGCCCACGGGTGGTGCTCGGCGTGCGGCGGAGCGGCGTCGGCGATCAGGACGGTGGGGCGCCCGTCGAGCAGCCGCGGATCATCGGCCGGCTCGCCCGGGTCCGGCAGGCCCGCGACGGCACAGAGCAGCCGCTGGGCGCCGGCCGCGGCGAGCAGCGCGAGGAGCACGGGCGGCGGGTCCGCAGCGGGGGCGGGTTCCAGCCGGGCGGCGAGCGCCGCCGCGTCCGTCCGGGCCCGGACCGGGTCGGCGGGCTCGGTGACGAAGCCACCGTCCGCACCGCACTGCACCGCGACCGCCAGCTCCGTTCCCGCCGGACCGTCCGCCGTGGCCACCACCCGGCCGGCGGGCAGCCCGGGCTCGGCGACCACCGCCGGAGCCGCCGTCCCGCCCCGGGCCAGGGCGCGCGCCATCGCACGGGCCGACGGGCCGTCCGGGTCCGCGGCGGCCACCACCGGGCGGGCGGCCGCCAGGGCCGCCTCCGCACCGCCGGGGTCGTCCGCCACCGCTCCCGGCCAGGGCGGCAGTCGGACCCCGTCCGGGTGGTCCACGAGCAGGCCGTGCTCGCGCAGCCGGGCGGTGACGGTGGCCAGCGCGGCCGCCACCCTCGGCTCGACGGCCGCCTCGACAGCCGCCTCGACGGCCGCGTCGACGGCCTCCGCCTGCGGCCCGAGCCGGGCGGCGAGCACCTGCCACAGCGCCGGGAGCGCCCGGCTGCCCTCCAGGGTGACGCTGCTCTCGCGCCCGCGCAGGTGCAGCCCTTCGCGCAGCGGCGTCACCGCCACCCCGGGGCGCAAGCGGGGCCGAACGGCGTCCGGTTCGGCCGTCATGCCGCCCCCTCCAGTGTTGTGCGCCCCGCGCCGCCCGTCGCCACCGCCACGCCCGACTGCTCCGCGCCGCCCGGATCCTCCGCGGCGCCGAGGAGCGTCTGCCAGCGGTGCCCGGTCAGCTCGGGCACGCTGCGCACCAGCAGGTGGGCGGCCAGGTAGCGCTCCATCGGGCGGACGTCGCAGATCGCGAGCAGCCGGTACAGGCCGTTGGTGCCGGCCCGGTTGATCAGGTAGTCGGGACGGTGCCACATCCTGCCGTCGGGGTCGGCGCGCTGCAGCAGTCGGTGGAACTCGCTGTAGCGGGTGCGCAGTTCGGCGTTCCAGCGTTCGGCGGTGGCCGGGTCGCCGAGGGCCTCGGCGCGCTCCTGGTACTCGGCGTGGCGGCCGCCGAGGTCGGCGCCGGCCGTCAGCCGCCGCTCGGCCAGGCTCCAGGCGGTCGCCGACCAGTGCGCCCAGTCCCGTTCCCAGTCGCGCGCGCCGCCGTCGGCGATCCGGCCGACCAGCGCGGTGACCGCCCCGCCGCTCTGCTCCCAGCGGCGCTCGAAGGCGGCCCGCAGGCTGCCGTCCGGGTCCTCGTGGACCAGGAAGTCCTCCAGGTGCGAGAGCACCGAGTAGTGCGCGCCGACCAGCCCGTCCGGATGCGCGGTGGCGTGTGCCGCGAGCGCCGTCACCACCAGCTGCACCCGCGCCTGCGGGGTGTCGCCGTGCGCGCCGAGGAAGTGGCAGGCCGAGTCGAGGGCGGGCAGGCCGGTCCGCAGCAACTCCTCGCGCAGCTCGGCGGATTCGTCGCCGATCAGCGCCCGCAGGGCTTCTTCGGCGGACCGGTCTGCGGGCGCCGCCACGACGGTGTTGTCCGGCACCAGCGGCGCGTACGGCGGCGCGATCAGCTCCGCGCGTCCGGCGACGGCGGCCTCGGCGAGCAGCTGCTCGTCCGACCGGTCGGCCACGGACGGGTGCGCGGCCGCCCACGCCCGCAGCGCCTCGGCGGCCCGCTGCGCCGCCCCGGCCACCCGTGCCTCCGGGCCGCGCAGCCGCAGCCGCAGGTGCGGTCCGAACCGCCAGTGCCGCTCGACGTGGGCGGCCAGCCCCTCGGCCGCCGCCTGCCGGGCCAGCGGCAGGACGGCTTCGCGCAGCGCGCGGGCCTTGTCGGGCCGGTAGTGGTACAGGACCACGTCCCAGGCGGTCACGGCCCCTCGGCCGTCGGCCGGGTCACTCATCGGGCGCCTCCTCGGCGATGGCGGTACGGACGGATTCGAAGGCGCCGGCCGCCTGCGGGCTGCCCCGACCGGGCCGGTACGTCTCCACCACGAGTTCCACGGCCCGGGTCGGCTCCGGGTGACCCGCGATGGCCGGGAGGGCCTCCTCCAGCACCGCGCCGCGCGGGTGCCGGGTGAGCCATTTGGCGAGGTGGCACAGGTGCAGCGGGTTGCCGAGGTCGACGGGCTGCGGCTTGGGGGCTCGCAGGTGGGCGACGAAGGCGTCGCCGGGCGTGCCCGTGGTGTCGGCCGCGGCCGGTGCGGGGTGGAGGAAGAGCTGCTCGGGCAGGTCGAGCCGGGCCCGCCACCGGGCGACGGCCGCGGCCGGGACCGCGTCGGGGCCCTGGTCGGCGGCGAGGTCGGCCCGCAGGGCGTCGAGCACTCCGGCCGGCAGGAGCCAGCGGCGGCGGGCGAGGACGACGTGCCGGTGGCGCAGCCGCGGGGTGCGCAGCACGCTGCCGCCGGGCGCGGCGAGGGTGGTGCGCGGCAGCAGCGCCCGGAAGTCGACGACCCCCTCGGGGTGGTCGTTGAGCAGCGGGCCGAGCCGCCGGGGCAGCATGACCGGTGCGAGGAAGCCCAGGTAGAGGACGTCGAGCAGCTCGCCGGTGGTGCGCAGCCGCAGCCGGAGCTGGTCGTCGACCGGGTCGTGCACGAGGTCGAGGTCGGACTCGGCGAGGCCGGTCCACTGTCGGTCGGGGCCGATCTCGTCGGCGAGCAGTCGCGGGTGCAGGTTGGCGTTGAAGCCGCCGACCGGCCGGATCTGGGCGGCGCGGGCGCCTGCGCCGAGGCCGGACCGCAGCTGCCGGGCGACCTCGGTGGCGGCCTGCGGGGCCAGGCCGTCGAGGAAGCGGCTGGTGAAGCGCCCCCAGCCGCCGTAGACGTGGTTGACGCACAACAGGCCGTCCGCGGAGCCGCGTTGGACGAACCAGGAGTAGCTGAGCGGGCGGGCCGCGGTCCAGTGGGGCAGTCGGGCGGCCAGGGCGCGGATCCGCTCGGCGGGGAGCACGAGTTCGCCGCCCTGCTCCGGCAGCTTCGCGAACTCCTCGCGCAGTGCGGCCAGTTCGTCCGGGGGTGTCGGATCCGCCCACGAGTCCGCCAGGTCGGCAGCGAAGTCCCAGGGGACGTCGCACACCCCGCCGACGCCGTAGCGGGCGACGAAGCGGTCCCGGGCCGTCCGGCGCATCAGGTGAGCGTGGTCGAACAGCTCGGCGAACGCGGTGAGTTCGGCGAGCGCCGCCCGGTCGGCCGCGCCCGGCCGGGGCTGCGGCCGAGCCGGCGCGTGGACGTCCTCACTGAGCACGCTGAGCGGTGCGGCCTCCTGCGGCACCGGCCGGCCGGCGTCGGCCAGCAGCCGCCGCCAGCGCTCGGCGAGGACGACCAGCAGCGCGGGGCGGCGCTCGCCCGGGGTCACGACCAACTCGGCGTTCTGCCGTTCGAGTTGATCGATCCGGTGGGCCAGCTCGGCGTCCTGCGGCCACTGCCGGAGCCACCCGGCCAGGCTGCGGAGCGGGTGCCGGTCCTGCGGGTCGACCGGTTCGGTGGGCACCAGCAGCCGGGCCGTGACGAGCTGGTCCACGAAGCGGTGCGCGCCCGGGTCGTCGCCCGGCCGTCCGAGGGCCTCGGCGAGCCCGGCGGCGAGCCGGTCCGGCGGGGCCGGGGTGGCCGCGAGCGAGGCGAGCAGGGCCAGTTCGGGCCGGGCGGCGAGTTCGACCTCCTCCTCCCGGGTGACCAGGAAGCGCCCGCCCGCGAACCGCGCCTCCGCGCGGGCGTAGCGGGCCCGGCCGTCGGCGACCCGGGCCGCGCTGGTCATCCGGTGCGGCAGCGTGCGGCTGCGGCGGGGGTCGTCGAGCAGGGCCTGGACGAGCGCGGTGACCAGTGCCCGGTTCTCCCGGACGCAGGCGCGGGGCTCGCCCGCCACGGCTTCGGCGTCCTCGGAGGACCAGCCGACGGCGGTGAACCAGGACAGCGGGCTGGTCTTGGCGGTGGCCCGCAGGGCGTGCCGCAGCACGGCCGCCTCCTCCTTGCGTGCCCGGCCGCGCGGTTCCCCGGTCGCGCCCGCCGTGTTGGCCACCGCGCGCAGCAGGTCGGCGCTGGTGAGCGCGACGGCCCGGGTGAAGGCGGGCTCCCGGCAGATGTCCGCGAGGGCGGCCCGTTCGGCGGCGAGGGCGGGCGGGACGGCGTCGGCGAGCGCGTCCAGCAGCCGGGCCCGCAGCCGTCGCAGCTCCAGCCACTCGGCGAGCCGCGGGACCCGGCGCGGCAGGTCGGCGAGCCGGTCGAGCAGCGCCGCCCGCGGCGTTCGCCCGTTGTGCAGGTCGCGGCGCAGCGGCAGCACGACCCTGCGGTGGAACTCCTCGTCGTGCCCGGCCCGGCCGGCGTACAGGTCGTCACAGAGGGCCGGCCGCAGGGCCTCGACCGCGGCCTCGGCGGCGGCGAGGTCGCGCAGCAGCGCCCGGGCGTGCGCCGTGGCGGCGGACTGGGCGGGCCGGGCGAGCACGGTGGAGCGCACCAGGGCGTGGCGCGCGGCGTACGCGGCCGGAGCCGGTACGGGGGCCGGCGCCCGGGCGTCCCGGCGCGGGGCGGCGCGGTTGGGCATGGGCGGTTCCCTCCGACGGGGCCTGGGGCGCGTCTCGTGGGACTGGTCGGTTCCGGCCGCGGCGCCGCCGGCCCGACCGGGTCCGCGCGACAGGTCCTGCGGACCCGCGGCAGGCGCTGTGGACGCGGGACGAACCCGGCGCGTCCGGTGGACGCGCCGGGTCCCTCCTGGCGCCGTGGCCGCGGCCTCAAAGGGCCCGGCCGACGGGTTCGGGCCGTTCCTTACATGTCCTGCGGCTGCGCGCAGGAGGACGAGGCCTGGCAGGAACAAGAGCCCCAGGAGGCGCCGTTCTCGGGCAGCGCGACGGTGTCGCGCAGCGAGGTGACGGTCAGCTCGCTGAGGTCGAGGTCCTGAAGGTCGAGGCTCTCGACACGGGACTTGGTGATGTCGGACATGGCGTTCTCCCTCACGTTGGCAGGCCTGCCGGTCGAACCGGAAGGACGGGCCTGCGATCAGATGTTGCGGGATGTGCCGGGCCCCCGTGGATGCGCCGCCCGCGGGTCGCTCGGACCCGGGCTTCGCACCGCCCGACGGCGACTCTAGGCGGCGGGCGGCGGGCGGCGGTACGGGCCACCGCCACCTTGGCCGGGAGCCCGCGCCTTGTCGGCTCAATACCGTTTCCACTCAAGCGGAACCCCAGCCCTCACGGATCCCCGCCCCGTCGGCCGGTGCGGCCCGCCGGAACGAGGGCCCCGCCCGTCCCGCGGGCGGCCAGGCCGGCGCCGCCGCCCGGAGCGGTCGCGAGGACCTGCCCGTTCGCCCTGGCCGGGACCGCCGACGGGATCCTCGGACGGCTCGCGTCGTGCCGTGAGCGGGTTCCCGGCGAAGGACCCTAGGCGGTCCGGCCGGCGCAGGCCGCGGCGGTCACCAGGCGGGTGAAGGCGGCCTCGGAGGAGGGCAGTCCGGCGGAGTCGTACGGGTTGCGGGAGAGCACGACCTGGCGCCGCCCGGTGTCGTCGCTCAGCATGATGCTGCTGTAGCCGAGGCTGTCGCCGCGGTGGCCCCAGAAGTCTCCGCACGGGGTGGGTGTGCGCTCCAGGCCGAGGCCGTAGTCGGCGCCGCGTCCGAGGCCCGTGGTGTGCTTCATCTCGGCGAGTTCGGCGGGCCCGAGGAGCCGTCCTCCGAGCAGGGCCGACATGAAGGCGGCGAGGTCGGCGGTGGTGGAGATGCCGGCGCCGGCCGGGCCGGCGATGGTCGGGTTGAACAGCGTGATGTCCACCGGGCCGTCGGGCAGGGCGGCGTAGCCGTGGGTGTGGCGACCGGGCACGGTGGGGTCGTTCTCCGGCATGGTGGTCTCGCCCAGGCCGAGGGGCCGGATGATCCGGCGGTCGACCTCCTGCTGCCAACTGCGGCCGGTGGTCCTCTCGATGAGCATCCCGAGCAGGATGTAGTCGGTGTTGGAGTAGTGCCAGTCCGTTCCCGGCGGGAAGTACGCCGGGTGGGTCTCGGCGACAGCGACGAGCTCCGCCATCGTCCGTGACTTCCAGCGGTCGGTGCTGAGCCAGGTCCGGAAGGAAGCCTCGTCGTCGTAGGCGAAGGCCGGGTCCGAGGTGTAGTTGTAGATGCCGCCGGTGTGGTTGAGCAGTTGGCGGATGCTGATGCCGGCGCCGTTGTGCAGGACGCCGGGCAGGTGCTGTTCGACCGGGTCGGCCAGGCCGATCCGATGCTCCGCGACGAGTTGGAGGACGACGGTCGCCACGAAGGTCTTGGTGGCGCTGCCGATCCGGAAGCGGTCGCGGGCCGCGGCGGGCTCGCCGGTGGTGAGGTCGGCGGTTCCGGCCGCGCCCTTCCAAAGGGTGTGGCCGTTCTCGCTCACCCGGCCGAGCGCGGCGGTGGCACCGCCCGGCGCCACCACTGCTCGCAGGCCCGCGTCCAGCGCCGCCCGGTCGACCCGCCGTGCCGGGTCCGCCGCCGCGCCGACGGCGGCCGCGCCGACGGTGTCCCGCGCGTTCGCCGCCGGGACCACGCCGGCCACCAGGCCCGCTCCCGCCAGCACGACCACCGCCGCGCGGACGGCTCGGCCGGCCGGCGCCCGGCGCCGCCCGGTCGCGGGCCGCGCACCCGCACGGTCGGCTCCGCCCCTCAACGTTCCCAGCATGGCAACCTCCGCGATCTCCACTGGAAGTGGTCTCCAACTTCCGTTTTTTGTCCGGTAGTTGAAACTCTCCCAGCGTTCCCGCGGCGGATCGTCGGACTCAGGTCCGACCCCTTCTCCCCACCAGGTCGCACCTCTTCGGCCGGGCGGCTACGACCTGGGCAGGGGCCCGACCCCGACGATTCCCGGAGTCGGCGCCCCGATCCCCTCGGGGGCGTCGCCGGCCGGACGGACACCTGCTCGGCCCGTCGAGGAGACACGCCTCGGCCGTTCGACAGCGCGGTGGTGTCGACGGTCCCGGGCCGGCCGGCGCCCCCGGCAGGGGTGTTGGCCGAGGTGGGGGATCGCGCCCGGCGGGGTGACGTCCGTGTGGGCCTCCGTCCGCCCGGGGCCGTCAGTGCGGCGGCAGCAGTCCCGGCACCGGGCCGCCGCGCCGGGCGAGGCGGCGCAGGAAGGTGGTGACGCCGGGCGTGCCGACCGCCCAGGCCCGGGCCTCCGCGTCCGGCCGGCGGCCGGGCAGCAGCGGGCGGTCGGGCGGGCCGCCGGCCCGGGTGAGGATCAGGGCCGCCAGTTCCTCGGCGGCCGCCCAGTGCCGGGCCTCGCCGGTAGCCACCGCGAGGTCGACGAAGAGGTCCCCGACGCCCGCGAGGCCGCAGCAGCGGAACACCTGCGCGGTCCTCGGGGCGAGCGTCCGGCAGGTGTCGGCCGCCTCGGCGGCCAGGGCGATCAGCACGTCGTCGCCGTCCCGCCGGCCGGCCTGGACCAGCAGGGTGCCGAGCCCGGCCAGGCCCCGGCACCACGACAGGTAGCGGCGGGTCGCCCCGGGCGCGCGGGCGGCGGCGACGATGCGCGGGAGGTCGGCCGCGAGTCCGTCAACGATCTTCCGGGCTGCGTGCCCGGACGCCTCGTCGGGCATCGCGAGCAGGAAGTGGGCGACGCCCGCGCGGCCGTGGGCGAAGCCCTCGGCCAGGGCCGCGGTGCCGGGGTTGGGTTCCTCCCCGAGGTCGTCCAGCGGCCGGCCGGCCAGGTCGGCGGCGCAGTCGGCCGCCGCCGCGCGGTGTGCTCCGGCCGCCGGGCCGAGGGCGGCGAGCAGCAGGTGCCCGGTGCCGATGCCGGCGGTGCCGCCGATCTGGTCCACGCCCGTCCCCTCGTACCGGCGGTGCCGCGGGGGCTCGGTGCCCAGCGCGGCGGCCGCCTCGGCGAGGAACAGGTCGACGCCCGTACGGCCCTGGTACAGCGAGCCGTCGAGGTGGTCGAGGGCAGGGTGGGCGGCCGTCCAGCGGGCCAGTTCTGCGGCGGCGGCCCGGGCGTCCGGGCGCTCGGGGTGCTGGAGCAGTTCGAGGCCGAGTCCGGCCGCGCCGTCGTACAGCGAGAGCAGGGTCCGGGGGCGCTCCGCGCCGGGGTCGGCGGCGACCAGTTCGCGGGCCATCCGGACGCAGGTGGTGACGGTGTGGTCGAGGGCCTCGGCCGGTCGGCCGCCGCCCCGTCCGCCGGGGGCGCCGCGTCGGACCGGGCGGGGTCCCTCCCGCAGCCGGGCCGCCGCGGCGGCGCGGTGTACCGGGTCGAAGCTCAGCAGGCCCTCGACCAGTTCCGCCGCCGGGTGCCCGGGTTCCGGGAGGGCGGCGCGCAGGCAGGCGAGGGTGCGGTCGCGGTTGGTCGCCGGGTCCTGGTCGATCACCACCGGGTCGAGGCCGGTGAGGGCGTGGTGCAGGGTGGCGCCCAGCGCGTAGTGGTCCTCGGTCGGGTCCTCGCCGGTGGCACCCGGCAGGCCGTACCCGGCGGTGGCGCCCGGGGGGCGGTCGCCGGCCAGGGCGCTCACGCCGAAGTCGACCAGCGCGGGCCGGCCGTCCGGGTCGAGCACCACGTTGGCGGGCTTGAGGTCGCAGACCACCACGCCGCGGGCGTGCACCGCGTCCAGCACGTGCAGCAGCCGGCGCGCCAGCGTCCACCAGTCCCGTCCGCCCGCTGTCCCGGCACCGGCACCGGCGTCGGCGTCGTACGGGCCGGCGGTGAGCACCTCGCGGCGCAGGTCGATCCGGCCGCGGGCGGCACTGACCAGGTACTCGTCGGTGCCGTGCCGGAAGTAGTCGACCAGTGCGGGCACGCCGGGGATCCCGGCCAGCGCGTCGAGCACCCGCTGCTCGTGCCGCAGCCGGCCGCGCGCGTCGGTGCCCGCGCCGTCCTCGGCGACGAAGGCCCGGGCCTGCTTGACCACCACCTCGCGCCCGGTGGCGAGTTCGACCGCGCGGTAGACGTGGCCGCTGGGCGCCCGGGTGATGCCGGCGGTGATCCGGTAGCGGCCGGCCCCGACCCGGGTGGTCGCCGGGCGGGCGGGGGCGTCGGCCGCCTCGAAGGGGTCGTCCGCCCAGGGCGGCCGACGGTAGCGGGCCTCGGCCAGCCCGGGGAACAGCGAGCCGTCCGGCCCCGCCATGCCGGCCTGCGCCTCGTCGTCGGTGACGCGGAACGGCCCGTAGCGGTAGTGCACCGGGGCGTCGGGCCGGACGGGGCGGTCGCTCACCACGGCGGGGCCTTCCCGGCCTGCCAGTGCCTGCGCCAACTCCAGTCCCAGGGCGCGGACTTCCTCCGGCCGGGGGTAGACCGTGACGGCCTTGCCGACGGCGGCCGCGCCGTGCCGGCCGCTGTTGAGTTCCCCCAGTGCCGTGGCGCTCACCGCGAACTTCACGTCGCAGACGCGGCCGAGCAGGATCGGAAGGACGGTGTCCAGCAGTGCCGCGAAGCCCTCCGGGCGGGCGGACAGGTGGAGTTTCCAGCCGTGGGCCAGCTCCGGCATCCGGGGGTCCGGGAGGTACCACCACTGGCCGTCGGTGCGCAGCGGGCGGTGCGGGCCGGGCGCCCGGGCGGCCAGTTCCTCGACCCGGCGCCGCAGTTCCTCCTGTCCCAGGACCGCGGCGGAGCCGGGGTCGGGCGGTGTGCTCATCGTTCCGTCCTTCCCCGGTCCGCCGTGGTCCGCCGTGCTTCGGGATCCGAAGGGATCAGGAGTTGAACTCACAGGGGAAGCGGGTCGGGACGTAGGTCACCCACGGGTCGGCGAGGCAGGCCACGGGGGTGAGGTCGGCGTCGAGCTCGTCCTCGAAGACGATGGCGTCCTCGTCGATGTCCAGCAGGCCGGCGTCGCGGACGTCGGTCATCACAGCGCTCATGGGGGTCCTCCCAATGATTGGGGTCTTTGGGTCCTGCTTGCTGAGCGCGCTCATGCTAGCCAGGCCGCCCCACCCGGGACAGGGCGCCGACCGACCTGCCGGATCGCCTACGACAAAGGGAGGTTCCGTTTGTGGACACCGGCTCCGACGGCTCTCACCGGGGCCGCACACCGGATCGGCACCTCCGGGACCGGAGGCATTCGCGGGCCGGCGACCGGTCAGCCGCGCAGGCGGCGGGCCCGGAGGTACTCACGGGCCAGCAGGCGCAGCGCGGCGGGCTTGGCCGGACCGGCCGAGCGGCGCAGCAGGGCGCCGAGGTCGGCGCGGGCGGCGGCGCTGGTGAGCTCCTCCACGCCGACGATGCAGCGGACCATCGGCCGGTGGGCGGGCGGCACCCGGTCGATGACGGCCCTGCCGTCGGCGAGGGTGCGGTCGGCGCGGTCGAGCAGGGCGGCGAGCAGGGCCCGGACGGCGGGCAGGTCGCGGGCCCGCTCCAGGTCGGCGCGGGTGACGCCGTGCTCCTGCAGGGTCTCTTCGGGGATGGTCAGCCGGCCGTCGGCGAGGTCCTCGGCGAGGTCGTTGACGAAGTCGAGCCGCTGGCTGCCGTCGATGAAGGTGCGGCAGGCGGCGCGGTAGCCGCCCTGGTCGCCGTCCGGGCCGATCAGGCCGGCGACCACCATGAAGCCGGGCAGCGAGTACCCGTCCACGTAGGCCTGGTAGTCCTCCTCGGTGGCGAATCCGGTGAAGTCCAGGTCGGCCCCGGTCGCGGCGAGGAAGTCCAGCACCCGGTCCCGCAGGACGGGGTGGGCGGCGACGCTGTGCAGCAGCGGGCGCAGCTCGGGGTCGTCGGTGCGGCCGGCGGCGAGGCCGTCGGTGACCTGCTGCCGCCAGCGGGCGGACGCCACCCGGCGTTCGGCGAGCGGGCCGCTGTCGAGCAGGGTGTCGGTGCGGTGCATGAAGGCGGCGGCGGCGATCACGTGCGGGACCATCCGCGCGGGCAGCAGCAGCTCGGTGGCGAGCGCGGCCTCCCGCCGGTAGCGGGCCATCTGCTGCCGCTGCCGGCCGTAGTCGGCCCGCAGGCCGGCCTCCCGCCCCCCGGCCGCGTCCAGCGCCCGCTCCCACCTGCCCACTCGGTCCACCCCATCGTTCGTTCGACGGGGCCGAGCGTAGCCGGTGGGAGCGGGAGGACCTATTCGGGGACCCTGCGGCCCTGGGGCCCCCGCGGCGCCGGTCAGCGCTGGCGGATCGTGGCGAAACCGCAGGCCGGGGTGCAGAGGGTGACGATGCCGCTGTAGCGGTGGGTGGTCCGGCCCCGGGTGACGCTGTGCACCGTGTGCTTCTCCCGCAGGTTGAGCTCCCGGCAGCGCGGGCACGCGGCGCCGACCGGATCGCCCCAGGGGCGGTTGGGGTTGAGCTTGGCGATGGAGACGACCATCAGGACGGCGGCCACGCCCGCGCCGCCGAAGCCGATCACCCGCCACACCCCGTTGCCGGACTCCCGACGGTCGATCATCTCGTCGTAGGAGTAGGTGCCCCCGCCGCCGCGGCTGGACCAGATCCGGCACTCGCTGTGCCGGGTCATGGTCTGGCCGTCGCAGGTCGGCGGGGTGTCCGGGTCCGCCTTCCCGACCACCAGGGCCAGGAAGAAGCCGAGTGCGATCAGCAGGCCGAAGACGACCACGGCGACGGTCCGGCTGCGGCCGGTGTGCAGCCGCTTGCGTTCGTTGTACGCCGTATCGATCACAGCCTGGGCCATGTTGCCCCCGTCGACCGCCACTGGTCTTCTCCCGTTGTCCACGTCGCCCGCCGGGCCCGGGTGACGGGCCGGACGGGACCCCCGTCCGGGGGCGAGAAGAACCCACCACGAACGGTGCCCGCTTGTCCGGGACTTGGGAAGATCTTGACCCTTCGGTGGTCCGCGCGGCCGTCCGCTCAGTCGCCGACGGCGACCGAGGCCAGGTAGGAGCCCGCCCGGGCCGGGTCGAAGTACCACTCCTCCAGGTCCGCCGGCTCGTCGAAGGCGTTGGCGAACCGGTGGGCCACGGCGGGCGACCGGCCCCCGGCGCCGAGGATCTGGAGGACGTGCGGGGGCGGTGGGGCGAGCAGTTCGTTGCTCCAGGTGGTGGCGGGGGCGGCGAGGTGCCAGAACCTGTCGAAGGCCTCCTGCTGGAAGGCCCGGTCGAAGGGCCCGTCGCCGTGGTCGAGGATCGCCTCCAGGTAGACGGCGGCGCACTTGGCGGCGTTGTTGGAGCCCTGGCCGGCGATCGGGTCGTTGAGGACGACCACGTCCGCGACGCCCAGCACCGAACCGCCGCCGGGCAGTTCGCCGATCGGGTGGCGCACCGCCGGGGTGAAGCGCCCGGCCAGGGTGCCGCCCGCGTCGGTGAGTTCGACGCCGGAGCGGGTGCGGTCGTACTCCCAGGGTGTGAAGGTCTTCATCAACTCCAGGGTCACCCGCAGGTGTTCGGCCGGATCGCGGATCCCGTCGAAGGCGTCCGCCGGGCCGCCCGGTCGCGCCTCCCAGATCATGATGTCGCAGGGCCCGGCCTCGGTCAGGGCGGGCACCATGAACAGCTCGCCGACACCGGGCACCAGGTTGCAGCGCACCGCCGGGTAGTCGTGCTCGGGGCGCGGCCCGAGCCCGTGCACATAGCTGGCGGCCAGCGCGCGCTGCGGCCGCTCGTACGGGGAGCGCGCGTGGTCGCGCTCGAACAGCGAGGCCAGCGCGCCCTTTCCGGAGGCGACCAGCACCAGGTCGTAGGAGCCGGCCAGGTTCTGCAGGTCGGCCGCGGTCACCTGGCGCAGCTCCACCCGGCCGCCGCGCCCGGCGAACAGCTCCAGCCAGGTGGACATCTTCAGCCGCTGGTCGACGGACTGCGCGCGGGCGTCCAGCCGGGCGACCCAGTCGATCGCCCGCTCCGCCTCCGGGCCGACGACCGACACCCCGAGGCCCTCGATCCGGGGCGCCCGGTCGGCCCACAGGTCGAGGCCGAGGGCGCGCTCGGTGCGCAGCGCGGAGTCGAACATGCACTGGCTGGACATCACCCGCCCGCCGCGCACCTCCTCCGGGCCGCGGTCGGTCAGCACCGTCACGTCGTAGCCGTGGGCCTGAAGCCCCAGGGCCAGTTGGAGTCCGGCCTGCCCGGCGCCGACGATCAGAATTCTGCGCATCGCCCCTGCTCTCCTGGTGGTACGTCCCGGACGGCGGCCCGCACGGCCCGGCCGCCACCGGATTGCTTACCAGTCATCGGGACACCCGTCCACGGGCCGTGCCGGTGCCCGTCGCCCGCCCTCCTGCCGGAGCTCCCGGGCCCGGCGGGACGGCAGGTGCGTCACCCCGTGACCAGCTGCCGTCCGCTGACCTCCTCCGGGCGGATCCGCACCCAGCGCGGCCGGTCCCCACCCGCCCAGGGGGCCGCGCCGGGCAGGCCGGCCAGACGTTCCAGTTCGGCGGGGTCGTCCACGTAGTGCGCGGGGCCGAGGGCGAGCACGCTCCAGCCGCGCCCGAGGTACTCGTCGATGTGGTCGACCTGGAAGGAGACCGCGGCCCCCTCCTCCGGGGAGGCGGCGCCGTGCTCGCCCGTGCGGTAGGCGAAGGAGCCCCGGTCCACCACGTAGTTGACCGGCAGCACCACCGGCCCCGGCTCGACCGGCAGGGCGATCCGGCCGATGCCGTGGTCGCCGACCAGCTGCCAGCACTCCTGCTCGGTGAGGTCGAGCAGCCGGGGGCGCGGGCCCGGGCCGCCCTGGCCGGGCGGGGCGTCGGCGCGGCCGGACACCAGCTCCTCGGGGGTGCTGTCGAGGGCGGCGGCGATCCGGACGAAGCCCCCGGGGTCGAAGGAGGGACCGGCCTCCAGCAGGCACCGCAGGTAGCGGGGAGCCATCGAGGCCCGGTGGGCCAGGGCCTCCTCGCCGAGGCCCAGTTGCTCGCGCCGTTCGGCGATCCGACGGGCCACGACGGCGGGGTCGGGGGTGTCGTTCACAGGGGTGACTCCTCGGCTTGCCGGGGCCGTCCGGCCGCGTCCGGGTGTTGACCAGGCCGGATCCATCCAAGCGCCCGGCCTGCGGCAAGTCGAGCAACAGCACGGCCCCGTGCGTGTCGGTCCGCGCCCGGGGCCGGCCGCTGCCGCCGAGGTGCGGTCGACCAGCCGGTGCCACCCGACCGACGCGCCGCACCCCGACGCCGCCGGGCGGGCCCGGGTCGCCGCGCTGATCAGGGCGCTGCCGGAGTGCCCCGGACCGGGCCGCTCAGCGGCGGGCGTCCGTGCTCGCCCCGGCCCGGCGGCGGTCCCACCGGGCCGGGGCGAGCGCGGCGAGCATCACCGCCGCCGTGAGCACGAACGCCCACGGGTAGCCCGTCCCGCCCGCGACCGCCCCGAAAGCGACCGCCCCGATCCCCATCCCGCCGTCGTACGCGACGTTCCACAGCGCCGTCACGGTGCCGTAGCCGGCTGGCGGCACCCGCGCGTACATCAGCGCCAGCGTCGCGTTCTGCGCGACGCCGAACCCCGCGCCGAACACCGCGGCCCCGGCCACCACCGCGACCGGGCTGCCCGTGGCGGCCAGCAGCAGCACCCCGGCCGCCGAGACCAGCAGCGCGGGCAGCACCAGCCCGGCCGAGCCCCGGCGGTCCCCGTACCGCCCGGCCAGCCAGCGGGTCAGCGTCGCGGCGCCGGGCTGGACCAGCAGCGCCACCGTGACGGCGGCGGCCGACGGCACGGCGAGCGGCAGGAAGGTGACCAGGATCCCGGCCGCCAGCGCCGTCGCGCCGAACACCGCGGCCGGCCGCAGCAGCGCGCCGCTGCGCAGCCCCTCCCGCACCCCCACCGTCGGCCCGCCGGCCCGGGTGCGGTCCGGCAGCGCCGGGACGGAGGCGACGGCGGCCAGCGGCGCCGCCGCCCCGATCGCGAACACCCAGCCCCAGCCGAGGTGCTGGCCCAGCCAGACGCCGAGCGGCAGGCAGGCCAGGGCGGGCAGCCCGGAGACCAGGCCGACCAGCGCGAGTCCCTCCCCGCGCCGTTCGGCCGGGATCAGCGCGGCGGTCAGCGCCCCGCCCGCCACCAGCGCGACCGCGAAGCCGAGCCCGCGCAGCAGACAGACCGTCACCACCGCCGCGATGCCCCCGGTCCACGCCAGGACCGGCGTGGGCGCGCCGAGCAGCACCAACCCGGCCGCCAGCACCGGGCGGCAGCCGAAGCGCGCGGTCAGCCACGGGGTGGCCAGTTCGCCGACCACGGTGGCCAGCATCAGCGCACCGGTGGCCAGGCCCGCCGCGTGCTCGCCGCCGGACTCCTGGGCGTACAGCGGCACGGCGGAGAGCAGCAGGTTGAACCCGATGGAGGTGCCGAGCAGGGAGACGAAGCGCAGCAGCAGTGCCCGCGTCAGCAATGGCGGCCCGGCGCAGCCGGAGCCCGCCGCGGAGTCGATCGTCGTGGTCACCCGGCGACGCTACCGGCCCGAACAGCCTGCCGGTAGGGCTCACTTCGGCCCGCGGCACCCGCCCCGCCGACGCTCCGTCGGAATACCCGCGCACGACGCTGTCCACCGCCCCGGCCCGGGCGCATACTGGCCAGCGCGGCTCGCACCGGGCGACGGGGCCACTCCGGTCCCCGGCCCGGCCGCGCCGCGACGGGGGAGGCCGGAATCGTGGCAGTTGTCGTGATCGTCGCCGTGGTGCTCCTGCTCTGGCTGGCGACCGGTGTGCGGGTGGTCCAGCAGTACGAGCGCGGTGTGGTGTTCCGGCTCGGCCGGGTGAGCGGGCAGGTCCGCCAGCCGGGACCGAGCCTGCTGCTGCCGGTGCTGGACCGGATGCGCAAGGTCAACGTCCAGGTCGTCACCATGCCGGTTCCGGCGCAGGAGGGCATCACCAAGGACAACGTCTCGGTGAGCGTCGACGCGGTGCTGTACTTCCGGGTGGTGGACCCGGTCAGGGCCACCGTGGACGTCCAGAACTACTCCTTCGCGATGCTCCAGGTCGCCCAGACCTCGCTGCGCTCCGTCATCGGCAAGAGCGAGCTGGACGACCTGCTCTCCGGCCGGGAGAACCTCCACCAGGGGCTGGAGGTGATGCTGGAGAGCCCGGCCACCGGCTGGGGCGTGCAGATCGACCGGGTGGAGATCAAGGACGTCAGCCTGCCGGACTCGATGAAGCGCTCGATGGCCCGCCAGGCCGAGGCGGACCGTGAGCGCCGGGCCCGGATCATCACCGCCGACGGCGAGTTCCAGGCCGCCACCAAGCTCGCCGAGGCGGCGAGCAGGATGAGCGAGACCCCGGCGGCGATGCAGCTGCGGCTGCTCCAGACCGTGGTCGAGGTCGCGGCCGAGCGGAACTCGACACTGGTGCTGCCGTTCCCGGTGGAGCTGCTGCGCTTCTTCGAGGCCGCCGCTGCCCGGGCCGCCGACCCCGGGGCATAGGCCGGGCCTATGGCCCCATAGATCACCACCGCCTACTTCGCAGGTCATCCGTAGGGTTTGCTACAAAGGTTCGGCTAACCTTTGTTGCATCGCGCCCGACCGGAGGACCACTCGTCATGCCCCGCCCGATCCGAGTCGCGATCGTCGGAGCCGGCCCCGCCGGCATCTACGCCGCGGACGCCCTGCTGAAGTCCGACGCCGCCCAGGACCCCGGTGTCTCGATCGACCTGTTCGAGCGGATGCCCGCTCCGTTCGGCCTGATCCGCTACGGGGTCGCGCCCGACCACCCGCGCATCAAGGGCATCGTCACCGCCCTGCACCAGGTGCTCGACAAGCCCCAGGTCCGGCTGTTCGGCAACGTCGACTACCCGAACGACCTCGCTCTGGACGACCTGCACCGCTTCTACGACGCCGTGGTGTTCTCCACCGGTGCGACGGCCGACCGCGCCCTGGACATACCCGGCATCCACCTCGACGGCTCCTACGGCGCGGCCGACTTCGTCTCCTGGTACGACGGCCACCCGGACGTGCCCCGGACCTGGCCGCTGGAGGCCGAGAAGGTCGCCGTCCTCGGCGTCGGCAACGTCGCCCTGGACGTCGCCCGGGTGCTCGCCAAGACCGCCGACGAGCTGCTGCCCACCGAGATCCCGCCGAACGTGTACGAGGGCCTGAAGCGCAACCGGGCCGTCGAGGTGCACGTCTTCGGCCGCCGCGGCCCCGCCCAGGCCAAGTTCAGCCCGATGGAGCTGCGCGAGCTGGACCACTCCCCCACGATCGAGGTGATCGTCGCCCCCGAGGACATCGAGTACGACGAGGGCTCGATCGCCGAGCGCCGCTCGGTCAAGCACGTGGACCTGGTCGCCTCGACGCTGGAGAACTGGGCGATCCGCGACGTCGGCGACCGCCCGCACCGGGTGTACCTGCACTTCTTCGAGTCCCCGGTGGAGGTGCTCGGCGAGGACGGCCGGGTGGTCGGCCTGCGCACCGAGCGCACCGAACTGGACGGCACCGGCAATGTGCGCGGCACCGGCGGCTTCACCGACTGGGACGTGCAGTCGGTCTACCGCGCGGTCGGCTACTACTCCGACGAGCTGCCCAAGCTGCCCTTCGACCCGGCCTCGGGCACCGTTCCGCACCAGGCCGGACGGGTCCTGGACGGCGACGGCTCGCACCGCACCGCCACGTACGTCACCGGCTGGATCAAGCGCGGCCCGGTCGGCCTGATCGGCCACACCAAGGGCGACGCCAACGAGACCGTCGCCTGCCTGCTGGACGACCACGCCGCCGACCGCCTGCCCGGCGCCGTCGAGCCGGACCCGGCGGCCGTCGAGGAGCACCTGCGCGCCCAGGGCGTCCGCTTCACCACCTGGGAGGGCTGGAAGCTGCTGGACGCCCACGAGCGCGCGCTCGGCGAGGCCGAGCAGCGCGAGCGGGTCAAGGTCGTCGAGCGCGAGGACATGCTCCGCCACAGCGGGGCCTGAGCCCCCGCGGGAGTCCGGGCCCGGACGTCCGAGGGCCCGGGCGGCGCCCGACTGGATCCCGGACGCTGTCGGTGATTCGGGGTCCTGATCATTTCGCCCCGCCGAGCCGGTGCTCGGCGGGGCGATCCGGAGTGCCGGGCCGCCCTTCGGGAACGCCGCCCGCGCCACCCCACCGTCTCCACCGGAACCCCGCCCGGCCCACCCGCACGCATCGACACCGGACCACCCCGCAACGACCGACGCCACTCGCCGCACCCGATCACTCACTTCACCAACAGCGTCCGGAGGTAGAAGGGCCGCCGGGGACGGCTCACAGGCCCGGCACGTGGTAGCCGTTGAGGCGCCAGAGCGCGGCGCTGTACCAGAGCAGGGCGATCAGGACGAGCAGGGCGCCGCCTGCCGTGGGCAGGGCCCAGCCGGGCAGCCGGCGATGGCGGACCACGATGACCTTGGCGACGAACGCGCCATAGAGGAAGCATCCGGCGAACGAGTGCACGGCGATCCGAGGTGCCGCCAGCTGCACGCCGTAGGCCGCGAGGCAGTGGGAGGCGATCGGGAGGGACAGCAGGAACGCGGCCAGGCCGACCAGCCGGTGCCCGGTCCGGACCGACCGGGGTGCGGTGGGCAGGCCGGGCAGCCGGCCGTACATCCAGAGCGCCAGCAGGAGCTGGACCAGCGCGAGGCCCAGCAGGGCGGTGCCGAGCTGGGCCTTGAGCCGGTTGGCGTCGTCGAATCGGCGGCCGAAGAGGCTGCTCGCGTAGTCGGGTGTGTGCGCCCGGCCGTACCAGAAGAGGCCGGCCGTCACCGCCACCGGCAGCAGCGCCCACAGGAGGCCGGAGGCCCGCCGAGGGCGGGACGACCGTTCGACGCCGTTCATCCGCTCAGCTGCCCTCGACCTTGTTGCCCGAGGTGTTGACCACGTACCACGTGGCACCGAAGGCGCTGGACTCCTCGCCGTTGGTGTCGCCCTGCGCCGTGTCGCCCTCGAAGTAGTAGAGCGGGTGGCCGTTGTAGACGATCTGGGTCGTGCCGTCCTTGCGGGTGCTCGTGGAGAGCTTGGCCTGGTCGACGCCATCGGTGGCGGTGGGGGTGCCGGTGGTCAGGGCGGGGGGCCAGGCGGTGGCGCAGGCGTCGTAGCAGGTCGAGGTGGGCGAGGTGTCCGCCTCGAACAGGTAGAGCGTCTTGCCTCGGGCGTCGACCAGGATGTTCTGGTACTTGCCGACGGTGGTTGCCGAGACCGTGGCGGCCGCACCGCCTGCTCCGGCGGAGGGGCTCGGGCTCGCGCTCCCCGTCGGGGTCGCTTCGGCGGACTGACTGCCGGAGGGGCTCGCCGCGGAGGTCGCCGCGGTGGTCGGGCTTGCCGCGGATGTCGACTTCTTGCTGCTGGAGCAACCGCCGCACACCACGGTGATCAGGGCGACGACGGCGGCCGTGGCGGTCACCGTACGGGAAATTCTCATGGGCTTCTCTCCGGCCGGGGTGGGAACTGGTGCCACCACTTCAGCGCGAACGGGCTCGGCCGCTTCACCAGGCACGCCAGCAGGCGGGCAAGGCGAGGCGACCGTTAACCCTGATGGCCGACAGCAGCGGCTCCTGGCCCGGTCCGCGTACCCGTCAGGAACGGACGATCGGCAGCAGCAGCTCGTCCACGATCTCCGCCGGATCGAGCCGCACCGCCTCCCCGCCGCACATCTTGATCCGGTACAGCATCAGCGCCGGCACCAGGTCGGTGACCAGCGGGGTGACCGCCCCGGGCCGGACCTCGCCGCGGGTGGTGCCGCGGTCCAGCACCTCGGCGATCAGCGCGGTCGTCGGCTGGACGACCCGCTCCAGCACGATCTCCAGGAAGGCGTGCGCCCGCTGGTGGTCGAGCTCGCTCATGACGGCCCGCACGGCGGCGCCGATCTCGCTGACCATCGCGGCGCGCAGCCTGGTGACCACCTCCAGCAGGTCGCCGCGCAGGCTGCCGGTGTCGGGGGCCGGGCCGGACGGCGGCAGGCTGGCCCGCAGCGCGTCCTTGACCAGCTCCTCCTTGGAGGACCAGCGGCGGTAGAGCGCGGCCTTGCCGGTCTGCGCGGCGGCGGCCACCCCCTCCATGGTCAGCCGGGCGTAGCCGTCGGTGGTGAGCTGCTGGAGGACCGCCTCGTAGATGGCGCTCTCCAGCGCCTCGCCGCGCCGCCGCAGCGGGGCGCCCGTCACCGGCCCGTGCCCGGTGTCCGTCTCAGCGGTCATGGTTGCGCACCTTCTTCAGTCGCCTTTCCTCGGTCCCGTCGCTCCACGCGTTCGGCCACGGTTCCCGGGGAGATCCCGGGCCGGCCGCGCGAACGGTGAAGCACTTCCCCTGTCGCGGAGATCACCTGGACCCCACTGTCGATGTTAGTGAACGAACCCGTTCCCGGCGTCGCCCCTGGCCGCACGATCCGTTCTGGTGTTCGAGTTGCGATGGGTTCCCCCCTCGATACGCTTCGAGAAGAGGCTCCCCGAGCCCGGACCCGCGCCGCCCCCGGCGCACCCCTTCCGCACGACGGGACCGGGTCAGGACCGTGGCCCCATGCGGCTGGGGCGGGACCGGCGGTGGCATGGAGGAGCAGGTCGAAGTGGACCGCCTGCGGAACCCCGTGGAGGACCCCATGACCGAGAGAACGGCCGGCATGGCGCTGGCAGCCGCCGGCGCCGCCGCGGTCTTCGCCGTGGTGAGCATCGTCGCCGCCGCCAGGGCGTGCAGGTGCCGGATCTCCGGCGCCGAGAGCGCCCCGGGAGCGGAACGGCGCCACCGCCCCGGCTCCGGCGCGGCCGTCACCAGCCCCGGCCCCCCTACCCCCAACCGCTGCACACCCCCGAACGTCTGTTGACCGCCTCTTCCCCGTATCCCCCATCCCCTGGAATTCCCGTTCCGCCCCCGGCCGTCACCCGTCGCGCCGGGGGCGCTTTCACGTGCCAGGCGCCCCCACCCGGGTGCGCGCCGCGCCCCCGCCGCACCGGACGGCCGCGGACGAGCCTCTCGCCGTCAACGGCCCGCGGGCCGGCGCGGGAGCACCGCGTGCACCCGGGTACCGCGCCGCAGGGCGTCCACGGTGCAGCTGCCGCCGATCTCCGCGGCCCGCTCGGACATCGACTGCAGTCCCACTCCCGGGTGCACGGGAAGCCCGTGGCCCGGGCCCTGCCCGTCGTCCTCGACGTCGAGCACCAGCCGCCCGGGCTCCGCCCGGACGGACACCGTGGCGCTGGCCGCCTGCGCGTGGCGCAGCACGTTGTTGAGCGCCTCCGCGGTGATCCGGTAGACCGCGACCTCGACGGCGGCGGGCAGCGCCGGCAGCGGGTCGGGATCGAGCCTGGTGGAGACGGCGAGGTCCGGGCCGCTGAAGGTCTCGGCGAGGCGGCTCAGCGCCAGGGACAGGCCGTAGTCGCCCAGCGCGGTGGGCCCGAGCCGGTCGGTGATCCGCCGGACCTCCCGGACCGCCGAGGCGAGGTCGTCCGCGACCCGGTCCAGCACGCTGGAGAAGAGCGCCGGGTCGTCCACCGCGGCGGCGCCCTGCAGGCGCAGCCGCAGGCCGGCCAGCATCGGGCCGAGGCCGTCGTGGATGTCCCGGCGCAGCTGGCGGCGCTCCTCCTCGCGGGCCGCGACGATCCGCTCGCGGCTGGCCCGCAGGTCCTCCATCAGCTGGAGCGAGGCGACGGCGGGCGCGGCCTGGTCCGCGAGCGAGCGCAGGATGTCGCGGTCGCTGTCGTCGAGCACGCGCTGACCCTGCCGCGGGGCGACGGTGAGCCGGCCGATCTGGTCCCCCCGGTGCACCAGCGGGAAGCCCTCGCCACTGCCGGAGAGCTCCCCGACGGCGGCCAGCGGCCGTTCGCCACTGCGCGTGGAGACGGTCAACTCCACGCCGGGCAGCCGCAGTTCGTCGCTGACGGTACGGCACAGCACGGCCGGCACCTCCTGCGGGTCGACGGTCTGGCTGACCCTCCCGGCGAGGCTGCGCAGCACCTGGTACGGCTGCGCGCGCGATCCGTAGTACCAGCGGTCGACGAGGCCGGAGGCCCCGCGCACGCCCCGGGGCAGGCCGATCGCGAGCAGGAAGACCGCGGCGACCACCACCAGGGCCCCGAGGCCGCGGCCGGGCATCAGCATGGTGGAGAGCAGACAGGCCACCACCACGAACACCATCGCCAGCCCGGCGGCCACCAGCAGGCCGACCAGGACCCGCCGAGCCGCCCGGTCGAGCCGCCAGGAACCGTCCCGGACCACGACGGCGGCCAGGGTGATCGTCCACAGTGCCGACGTGACGGCGAACGCGATGTACGAGGGCGTGCTCTGGTCGAAGAAGTAGCCGAGTTCGGCTCCGCCCCACAGCAGGTACACGCCGAGGGCGATCAGGACGTTCTGCCGACGGCGCCGCGACATCCCGCGGATGCGGGCGAGCGGGACGAGCACCACCAGGACGGTCAGCACGACGTACACCACGAGCTGGGCGTCGAGCAGCCGGTCGTTGAGCGCCCCCAGCCAGTTCGCGAAGGCGCTGCCGGCGAACGGGTTGGGCCGGCCGAACACGGTGGCGTCCGAGAAGGAGTAGCCGGCCGGGGCCAGCCTCCACAGGCCCACGGCGGCGATCGCGAACCACCACCACCTGCTCGGCAGCGTCCCGTTCGGCAACCACAGCGGCAGCGCGTGCCACAGGGTGGCACTGACCGCGTAGCCCACCGACACCAGGACCACCACGGCCCCGACCACGTGGGGGCCGCCCCCCTCCACCCACAGCGGGGCCTCGGCGGCGAGCGGGACGATCAGCGTCGCCCCGTACGCGAGCAGCACCCAACCGAGCTGGTTCCCGGGCCGGTGGGCGTGCAGCAGCACCCCGCCGGCGACGGACGCCAGGCCGTAGCCGAGAACCGGTAGGAGACGGGCGGGCGTGGAGATCCCGGGCGTTCCGAGGTGGCTCACCACGTACCCGGCCCACAGGCCGCCGGCCACCAGGCAGACGAGCGCGCACAGCCCGGCCGCGGACAGCTGCCGCTCCGCCGGACCGGACCGTGGCCGCCACCAGGCTCCGTGTGTGCTGTCCGCAGCCATGTCCGCCCTCTCGTCGCCGGGCACCTCCGGATCTCTGCAGTCTGCGCCACCTGTTGTCCCGGGCGCATGAGGCAGCGGCCCCGCCGGCCCCGTGGCGGCCCCGCCGGCGCGGGGGCGGATCCCCGGGCGCGGGGCCGGGCCCCGGGCCGGTCAGACGGGCGGGTTGGGGCGGGTCAGACCGCGGTCGTAGGCGAAGATCACGGCCTGGACGCGGTCCCGGGCACCGATCTTCGACAGCACCCGGCTGACGTGCGTCTTGACGGTCGACTCCGCCAGCACCAGGCGCTGGGCGATCTCGTTGTTGGACCAGCCGTGGGCGATGGCGACCAGGATCTCGCGCTCGCGATCGGTCAGGGCGTCCAGCCGCGGATCCGCGACGGGCTCGGCGCCGGGCGGGCGGACCGGCAGGCGGTGGGCGTAGGCGTCGAGCAGCCGCCGGGTGATCGCGGGGGCGACCACGGCGTCGCCCCCGGAGACGGCGCGGATGCCGGCCAGCAGTTCCTCCGGACGGGCGTCCTTGAGCAGGAAGCCGCTGGCACCGGCGCGCAGCGCGGCGTGCGCGTACTCGTCGAGGTCGAAGGTGGTCAGCACCAGGATGCGGGAGCGCCCGCCGGTCGCGACGATGCGGCGGGTGGCCTCGATCCCGTCCATGCCGGGCATCCGGATGTCCATCAGGACGACGTCGGGGCGCAGGTCGGCGGCCAGCCGGACGGCCTCGCCGCCGTGGGCCGCCTCTCCGACCACCTCGGTGTCGGGCTGGCTCTCCAGCAGCATCCGGAAGCCGTAACGCTGCAAGGGCTGGTCGTCCACGATGAGGACGGTGGTCACGTCGGGCCGCCTGTCGGGTCGGGGGTGAGGTCCGGGTCCGTTCCGGGATCCGGGTCCGCGGTGGGGCCCGCGCCAATCGGGTCGGCGCCGGTCGGGTCCGCGCCGGAGGTGGGGTCCGGCCCGGGGGTGAGGTCCAGAACGGCCTCCACGGTCCATCCTGCACCGGGGACGGGACCAGCCGTGACGGTGCCGCCGTACAGGGCCGCGCGTTCGCGCATCCCGGCCAGGCCGTGGCCGTACCCGTCCGTGCGACCGTGCCAGCGAGGGCCGCCGGGCCGGCCGGTGTCCTCGACGCGGATCCGCAGCCGCTCGGCGTCGACGGTCAGCGTCACATGGGCGCGGGTCTCGGGCCCCGCGTGCTTGAGGGCGTTGGTGAGCGCCTCCTGGACGATGCGGTAGGCCATCAGCTGGACCCCGCGGTCCGGTCGGTCCAGGGCGCCGGCGGCCGTGTACACCACCTGGGGGCCGGCGGCGCGGATGCGGGCGCACAGCCCGTCGAGGTCGGCGATGCCGGGCTGCGGCGTGTACTCGGCGGCCTGGTCCCCCTGGTCGCGCAGCACGCCGAGCATCCGCCGCAGTTCGCCGAGCGCCTGCCGGCTGGTGTCCCCGATCAGCAGCAGGGCCTCCCTGCCGCGTTCGGGGTTGGCCTGCGCCGCGTACGCGCCGCCGTCGGCCAGGGTGACGATGACGGACAGGTTGTGGCCGACGATGTCGTGCATCTCCCGGGCCACCCGGGCACGTTCGGTCGCGGTGGCCAGCCGGCTGCGCTGGTCGCGCTCGATCTCCAGCCGGGCGGCCCGCTCCCGCAGCCCGGCGAGCTGGGCGCGCCGGACGCGCACCGCGATGCCCAGGGCCACGGCCGCCGTCGCGGCGCTGAACAGGAAGAACAGGGCGTCGCCGACCGGCAGCCCAGCACCGGAGACGGCCACCGCGACCAGGGCCACGGCCACCGCCATGGCCGCACAGGACCACGCCAGGTGCCGCAGCCGGCCGTGCAGCGCCAGGCTGTAGAGGGCGACCAGTAGGGCGGCGTCGGCGCGCAGACCGACGTCCAGCGACCACTGCAGGACGAAGACGGCCATGATCGTGGCGAAGGCCGCCGTGGGCCGTCGGCGACGCCACAGCAGCGGCAGCACCAGGCCGGCCTGCAGGGCCAGGGTCTGCGGCAGCGGCAGCCGGGCGAGCACGATCCGGTGCTCGCGCCCGCCGGCCTCGACGTGACCGGGAAAGAGGTCGGGCAGGCAGAACAGTAGGAAGGCGACGGCCACCACCGCGGCGTCCAGCACCCAGGGGCGGTCGCGGTCCCCCTGTCGAAGCCGCTGGCCGGTCCGGGCCAGGCGGGCGAACAGCGGATGGCCGGACAGGACGTCGGCGGCCGCCGCATCGGTGGCCCGGGGGTCGGAGGCCCGGGGATCACTCGCTCGGGGGTCGGAGGCCCGGGGGTCGTCGGCCCGGATACCTCCGGCCGCGAACGGGCTCGTGGTGGTGGCGTGCTCGCTCACCGGTGGCACCTCCCTGGTCGGCCGGGCTGTCGAGGTCGTGGGTGCGGCGCCGGTTGGCCCCGGCGCCGCGATGGATCGTCTCCGCTCCGAGTCTCTCAGGCGTCGGTGCGCACCAGCCGCACGGCCGCCGCGCCGAGGGCGAGGACCATCCAGCCGAGGAAGACGGCCAGCCCCACCGTCGGCGAGAGCGTGGTCGAGTCGTGGTGCAGGGCGAACATCGCCTCGCCCGCGTGGCTGGGCAGGTAGGGGCTGAGGTGGCTCTGCCAGGAGCTGGGCAGCAGCGAGGTCAGCCCGGGGACCAGCATCAGCGTGGCCACCAGCACCGCGATGCCGCCGGCCACCGAGCGCAGCAGCGCGCCGAGCGCGACGCCGATCACACCGACCAGCGCGAGGTAGAGCCCGGCGCCCAGCAGGCCGCGGACCACCCCGGCGTCGGAGAGGGTCATCGCCACCCGGGTGCCGGAGAGGACGCCGCTGTCGGCGACGAAGACCGCGAACACCCCGACGGTGCCGAGCACCAGTGCGATCAGCCCGTACACGGCGGCCTTGGACCAGAGCACCGGCAGTCGGCGCGGCACGGCGGCCAGGGTCGAGCGGATCATGCCGGTCGAGTACTCCCCGGCGGCGACCAGCACACCGAGGACGCCGAGGGCCAGCTGGGCGAAGTTGGTGCCGAACAGGGAGAGGCTCAGTGTGCTCGCGCTCGCGAAGTCCCGGTCCATCGGACGGCCGGAGGTCATCCGTGACTTGAACTGGTAGGCGGCGATCAGGCCGAAACCGACCAGGAAGAGCAGGGCCAGCCCGAGGGTGATCCAGGTGGAGCGCAGCGACCACAGCTTCGCCCACTCGGAACGCAGCACCCGCACCGCCGTCACCCGGTACGCGGGGCGCGTGGGCCGCAGGTCACCGGAGGCGGGCATCGGGCTCGGTGCGATGGTGGTCATGCCGCACTCCTCGGGGTCTCACCGGCGGGGGCGCCGGCGGCGGTGGTGGTCGTGCCGTGGTACTCGACGGCGTCGCGGGTCAGGTCCATGAACGCCTCCTCCAGGGAGACGGCCCGAGGGGTGAGCTCGAACAGGGCGATGCCTCGCTCGGCGGCGGCCAGGCCGATCTCGCGGGCCGTGCGTCCGCTGACCAGCAGTTCCTCCGAGCCCGCCCGGCCGGTGACCTCCACACCGGGGCCGGCCAGCGCGGTGCGCAGCCCGGCCGGGTCGGCGCTGACCACCTTGACCACGTCGCCGCCGGCCTGGCGGACCAGGTCCTGCACGGTCGTGTCGGCCAGCAGCCGGCCCCGTCCGACGATGATCAGGTGGTCGGCGACCAGGGCCATCTCGCTCATCAGGTGCGAGGAGACGAAGACGGTGCGGCCCTCGGCGGCGAGCGAGGTGAGCAGGTTGCGGATCCACAGCACGCCCTCGGGGTCGAGGCCGTTGACCGGCTCGTCGAGCATCACCGTGGCCGGGTCGCCCAGCAGGGCGGAGGCGATCCCGAGCCGCTGGCCCATGCCGAGCGAGAACGCCCCGGCGCGCTTGCGGGCCACCGACGACAGCCCGGTCAGCTCGATGACCTCCTCGACCCGTCGGCGCGGGATGCCGTGGGTGTGGGCCTGGGCCATCAGGTGGTGGAAGGCCGAGCGGCCCGGGTGGATCGACTTGGCCTCCAGCAGCGCGCCGACCTCCTGGAGCGGCGCCGCGTGCTCGGCGTAGCGGCGGCCGTTGACCCTCACCGAACCGCTGGTGGGGGCGTCCAGCCCGACGATCATCCGCATCGTGGTGGACTTGCCCGCGCCGTTCGGCCCGAGGAAGCCCGTCACCGTCCCCGGCCGGACCGTGAAGTCCAGCTGGTCCACGGCCGTCTTCTCCCCGTACCGCTTCGTCAGCCGGTGCGCCTCGATCATCGCTCACCTCTGTGCTCCGGGGCCGGTCCGTCCGGCCGCCCTCGTGCACCACGCTACGTGCGGAGTCGGCTCCGATCCGTGGTACCGGAGTCCGATCATCGGCGCGCCCGTAGTACCGCGGTACCACCCCGACACCCCACCGCAGCAGCCGGTCAGCGGTGCTCCGCGAGCACGGCCCGGACCTCCGCCAGCAGCGTCCGGTGGTCCTCGCCGTACGTCGCCACCGCCGCGAACACCGCGTCGACCGCGGCCCGCAGCGGGTCCGGCCCGGCCGCGCCGAGCAGGGCGGGCAGCGCCAGGTGCGGCTGCGACAGCGGCCGGTCGGGGTCGATCGGGCCGAGGCGGGCGGTGCGGATGACAACCGGCGACGGCCCCGCGACCGACGGCGCCGCGACCGACGTCCCCGCGACCGATGTCTCCGGGTGCTCCGGCCGCTCCGGGGCCGTCACGGAGAAGAACGCCTGCCGCCGCACGGGCACGGACATCGGCCGCGGGGCGTTCGGGTCCGCGTGCGGCGGGCGAAAGGGCTCGCGCTCCGGCGCGACGGCCCGGCGGACCGTCCGGGCGGGGACGCGCGGGTCGTCGGCCAGGGCCTGCCAGGGACCGGCCGGGTCGTCGAAGGGCGGCGGCAGCGGGCGCCCCTCGTCCAGGGCGGTCAGCGCGGCGGCGATCCAGTCGAGCCCGGCGAGCCCGGCCGCCGTGCAGGCGCGCCGGGCCGCGAGCCGCGCCACCGAGCGCTGGACCCGCGGGCCGGCGTCGGCCAGGGCGTGCAGCAGGGGTGCGTCGAACTCCAGCAGGCCCCGCACCTGGCCGGCCGGCTCGCGCAGGGCCTCGCTCGGCCGCCGTCCGCCCCACTCCCACGACTCGGCGGCGGCCCGGTTCTCCTGTTCCGCGCGTTCCCGGGCGCGGCGGGACCGGAGTTCCTCCGCGACGCGTTCCTCGGGCGTGGGGGGCGGCGGCAGCCGCCGGGCGTAGTCGTGCCAGTACGCCGCTGTCCGCGAGGCCTGCCGCAGGACGCGGTCCGGCTCGGGCGGGGCGGGCCAGAACTGGAGCGCGTAGCGGTCCGCCTGCGGTTCACCGGACGCCCGGGTGTCCCGCCGGTGCCCCTCGTCGATGCCCCGGGCGCAGTAGCGCACCCGGTGATCGGCCTCCGCCAGGTCCAGCTCCCGGACGGTGCCGCCACCCCATTCCACCAGCAGGCACCGGTCCGTGGACGGACGGAAGGAGGTCTCGACCACGTCCTCCCACTCGTGGTCCAGCGGCGGGGCCTGCTCGTGCACCTCGACGGTGAAACCGACGGCACCGGTGTGCAGCCCGGTGGTCAGCCAGAGCGACCCGGGGACGGCCGCGCCGCAGAGCCCCGCACGCTGGCCCGCGAACGCCTTCGCCAGGTCGGGCCCGGGACCGTCGGGATCGCTCTCCACGTAGATCTGTCCGTAGTGGACCCGGACCTCGCCGTCGACCGGCCTGCGCACCTTCACCACACCCTCCCCGGAAGCAGTACGGCCCGAGCCTAGGCGCGGCCGCCGACAACGGGCCGCCGCTCGCTCCGGGAGGCGGCAGGGGCGGCGTCCGCCGATACTGGGGCCGCCCGGATTCTTCTGGAGGAACCATGGACTACGGTCTCGGCGTACGGCTCGACCGGCCGTTCGCGCAGGCGGTGGAGGCGGTCACCGCCGCGCTCAAGGAGCAGGGCTTCGGCGTCCTGACCACCATCGACGTCCGGGCGACGCTGCGCGAGAAGATCGGCGCGGAGATCGAGGACTACCTGATCCTCGGCGCCTGCAACCCCGCCCTCGCCCACCGCGCCCTCCAGGCCGACCGCCGGATCGGGCTGCTGCTGCCCTGCAACGTGGTGGTCCGGGCGGACGGCGGGGCCACGGTGGTGGAGGCCGTCGACCCGCAGACCATGGTCACCCTGGCCGGCCCGGGCGGCGGGCTGGGCGAGGTCGCCGACGAGGCGGCACGGCGGCTGACCGCCGCCCTGGACGCGCTGCGCGGATGAGGAGCAGACCATGACCGCACCCGTCGTCGCCGGATTCGACGGCTCCCCCGAGAGCCGCGCCGCCACCGAGTGGGCCGCCCGCGAGGCGCAGCGCCGCGGCTGCCCGCTCGATCTCCTGCAGGCCTGGCCCTGGCCGCACCAGGACGTGGTCGGCAGCGAGGAGACCTACCGGCACGCGCTGGACCAACTCGATCTCCGGGCCGATGAGTTGCGCCCACTGGCCGGTGTCGGGCCGGTCACCTCGGCGATCGTCCCGACCGATCCGGCCGAGGCGCTGGAGGCGGCCGGGAACTCGGCCGGCCTGCTCGTCCTGGGCTCGCGCGGGCTGGGCGCGGTGCGCGGCTTCCTGGTCGGCTCGGTGAGCCATGAGGTGCTGCGCCGGGCGAGCTGTCCGGTGGTGCTGGTCCGGGCGGAGGCGGTCGAGTCGGACGGCCCGGTGCTGGTGGGCGTCGACCTGACCCACCCGATGGACGACGTGCTGGCCTTCGCCTTCGACGCGGCCGCCCGGCGCCGGGCCCCGCTGCGGGTGGTGCACGTCTGGTCGCCGCCGATCTCCAGCCAGTACACGGCGCTCCAGGCCGTCGGCGGGCTGGGCGAACTCTCCTCCGTCGACCGGGCCCGCTTCGCCGAGCAACTGGCCCCCTGGCGGGAGCGCCACCCCGACGTGTCGGTGACCGCCGACCTGATCCAGGGCAGCCGCTCCGTCGACCTGGTGGACGCGGCGGACGGGGCCCGGCTGCTCGTGGTCGGCCGCCGCACCCGCCGCACCCTGTTCGGCGCCCACCTCGGCCCGGTGGCGCACGCCGCGATCCACCACGCGGTGTGCCCGGTCGCCCTCGTCCGGCACGCCTGAGCGGCGAGGGGGCGGCGAGGGAGCCGCGGCGGAGCGGCGGCCGGCCCTACGCGGGCCGTCGGCCGGCACGTGCGCGGCGACCGCGAGGGCGGCGACATCGAGGCCTACGCCCGGGGCTTCCGCGCCGCGGGCGTCCGCGAACTCACCACCGCGGTGGTCGCCGACGCCGGGCACTTCGCCCAGGAGGAGCAGCCCGCCGCCGTCTGGGCCGTCCTGCGCGACGTAACCGCCGTACGGCCGACGCTCTGAG
>NZ_JBSHBN010000030.1:0-69033 GCF_053612025.1 Kitasatospora sp. NPDC054768 | reverse complement strand
GCGTCAGGCCTGCTCGGCCGGCGCCTCGGCCGCGGGGGCCTCCTCGGCGGGCGCCTCGGCGGGCGCCTCGGCGGCGGGGGCCTCGGCGGCGGCGGGGGCCTCCTCGGCCTTCTTCTCGCCCTCGATGAGGTCCTTCTCCCAGGCGGCCAGCGGCTGGTCGGCACCCGGCTCGGCCTTGGCGTCGCCCTTGGCGACACCGGCGCGGGACTTGAGACCCTCGGCCACGGCGTCGGCGATCACGCGGGTCAGCAGGGTGACGGAGCGGATCGCGTCGTCGTTGCCCGGGATCTTGTAGTCGACCTCGTCCGGGTCACAGTTGGTGTCGAGGATGGCGACGACCGGGATGTTGAGCTTCCGGGCCTCGCCGACCGCGATGTGCTCCTTCTTGGTGTCCACGATCCAGACGGCGCTGGGAACGCGCTGCATGTCGCGGATACCGCCGAGGGTCTTCTCCAGCTTGTCGTGCTCGCGCTGGAGGACCAGGAGCTCCTTCTTGGTCAGGCCGGAACCGGCCACGTCCGAGAAGTCCAGCTCGCCGAGCTCCTTCAGGCGCTGGAGGCGCTTGTAGACGGTCGAGAAGTTGGTCAGCATGCCGCCGAGCCAGCGCTGGTTCACGTAGGGCATGCCCACGCGGGTGGCCTGCTCGGCGATGGCCTCCTGGGCCTGCTTCTTCGTGCCGACGAAGAGGACGCTGCCGCCGTGGGCAACGGTCTCCTTGATGAACTCGAAGGCGCGGTCGATGTAGTTCAGCGACTGCAGGAGGTCGATGATGTAGATGCCGTTGCGCTCGGTGATGATGAAGCGCTTCATCTTCGGGTTCCAGCGGCGGGTCTGGTGACCGAAGTGGACGCCGCTCTCCAGCAGCTCCCGCATCGTGACGACGGCCATTGCCGTGCTCCTTGGTGTTACGGCCCGGCGGCGGCACTGCCTCGCAGCGATCGCCCACAGCCGGGTCAGGCTCGGTTTGTCCGTGGCGGCCAGGTGACAGCCACGCCTGACGCCCCGAACGTGCCGAGCCGCTTGAACCCTCCCGGCCCGGGGGCCGGTCGAGCTCGGCGGACCGAGCGGCACTCGCACCTGGCGGGGCTGCGGACGAACCGCGTCCGACCGCCGGTGGCGGGGCGTGCGAAGTCGACCCGGCGGACCGGGTCGCGTGTGAAGTGTACGGGAAGCGCCGAGGCGCGAGCGACTCCACGAGTGGCCGGGGGCCCGCCGAAGACCTGGGGGGAGCCCGGAGAACGGCCGGGGTGGACGGGTTTCGGTGGGGGTACGGCGGGGCTCCGGCGGGGTCCCGGTGGGGGGGCGGCGAGGTCGGTGCGGGGCCGGGCCGGGGTCCACGGGCCGCTGCGGGAGCGGAGCCGGGGGTGGGCGTGCGGCAGGGCGCGGGGGTGGGGTGCGAGCGGGGGGCTGGGGTGCGAGCGGGGGGTGCGAGCGGGGCGCGATGGCGGGTGCGGGCTCGTCGGCCGCGGGCTCGGGGGGCAGGCGCGGGCTCGGGTCCGGCGGCGGCCGGCACGCGGTCCGTCGGCGGCGGGCCGCTTGTACACCGGATGGTGGCGTTCGTACACCCGTCAGGGGGATGGCGGTCGGGCGCGAGGACGGTTTGTCCACAGGAATCCGAATGCGGGTGGTGCTGGGGAGACCGGGCGGCGAGCCTGCGGGCATGACTGGTCGCGGGTGGTTCGACGGGGTGTCCGTGGTGGTGAAGGTGATGACGGTGGTTCTCGTGCTCGTGCTCGCGCTCGCGCTCGGGCCGTCGGGGGCTTTTGGCGCCGTCGGCGTCTCGGGGGCGTCGGGCGCCGTCGGGGTTTCGGGACGCACGGGTGCGGCCGACTCCCCGGGCTCGGGTGGCGGGGCCGGGTGGGGTGGAGCGCGCGCCTGGCCGGTGGGCGGGCCGGGCGGGGTGCTGGGCCGCTTCGAGCCGCCGGCGAAGGTCTGGGCCGCCGGGCACCGGGGCGTGGACCTCGCCGCCGAGCCGGGGGTGGAGGTCCGGACGGCGGCTCCCGGAGTGGTCGCCTTCTCCGGACTGGTGGCAGGGCGGCCGGTGGTGACCGTCGCCCATCCCGGTTCGGGCACTCCCCCACTGCGGACCACCTACCTGCCCGTTGCCGGCACCGTCCCGGTCGGCACCCCGGTGGCCGCCGGACAGCCGATCGGGCTGCTCGCTCCGGACGGGCGCCACTGCGCCGGGCGGGACTGCCTGCACTGGGGGCTGCTGCGCGGAAGCCGCTACCTGGACCCGCTGGCCCTGTTCGGCGCGGGCACGGCGCGACTGCTGCCGTTGAGAGGCACGGACGGGTAGGACCGGGGCCGAGGTCAGGCCCGGGACCGGGCCAGGTTCAGGTTCAGGTTCCGGGGTGGACGAGTCCGTGCAGCACCATCGCGACGGCGGCGTCGGCGATCTCCTCGGGGCTCTCGGTCGCACAGCCGGTGCGGCCTCCGGCCGTGGCCTGCTCGGCCCTGCGGGTTGCCGCCTCCACGACGCCCTGGACCAGGGCCGCGGCGAGCCGGGGCTGCACGTGGCCGAGGTCCTCCAGTGTCCGGCCGACCAGACCGGCCAGCCTGCCGTGCGCGGCCCTGATCCGCTCGCGCGCGGCCTCGTCGAGCTCCAGTGCCGAGATCGCCACCACCGCCCGGTGCCGGGGGTCGGCGGCCAGCGCCAGCTGGCCGCGGACGTAGGCCTCGATCCGCTCGACGGCGGTGTCGCAGCTCTCCATCCCGGCCTCGATCTCGGCTGCCCAGAGCGGGAGGTCCACCTCGCAGAGCGCCTCGACCACGGCGGCGCGGGAGCGGAAGTACTCGTAGACCGAGGAGCGCGCCAGCCCGGTGCGCGTCGCGAGTGCGGGGAAGGTCAGGGCCTCCATGCCACCCTCGGTGAGCAGGATGCGGGCAGCATCGAGAAGCGCTGCGCGCTGGAGCTGGCGATGCTCGGCCACCGTGGCCGCTCGGATCTTCGGCACGCTCCCACTCTACGGAGCCATACCTCCGGCCGGTACGGCGCCGCGCATCGGAAAGATGCCCGGGCCCCACGCGCGGCTTCCGGCGGCCAGGTGTCGACGCCCGGGTGCCGACGCCCTATCGGATGTCCGACAGTTTGGCGCGCAGCTGGAGGACGGACTTGGTGTGGATCTGGCTCACCCGGCTCTCCGTCACCCCCAGCACCTGTCCGATCTCGGCGAGGGTGAGGCCCTCGTAGTAGTAGAGCGTCACCACCGTCTTCTCCCGCTCGGGGAGGGTGTTGACCGCCTGGGCCAGCAGCCTGCGCAGTTCGCGGTCCTCGGCCACCTCGACCGGGTTGTCCGCGCCGTGGTCCTCCAGGGTGTCCATCAGGCTCAGCCGGTCGCCGCCCTCCCCCACCGGGTGCAGCAGTTCGTCCAGCGCCACCACGTTGGCCAGCGACAGCTGGCTGAAGATGGCGTGCAGGTCCTCGATCGCGATGCCCATCTCGGCCGCGACCTCCGGCTCGTGCGGCGTCCGGCGCAGCCGGGCCTCCAGCGTCGCGTACGTCCGCTCGACCGCCTTCGCCTTCTGCCGTACCGAGCGCGGGATCCAGTCCAGGGCACGCAGTTCGTCGATGATCGCGCCGCGGATGCGGCTGATCGCATAGGTCTCGAACTTGATGGCGCGGCCGATGTCGAACTTCTCGATCGCGTCGATCAGCCCGAAGACCCCCGAGGAGACGAAGTCCGCCTGTTCCACGTTGGAGGGCAGACCGACCCCGACCCGCCCCGCCACGTACTTGACGAGCGGTGAGTAGTGCAGGATCAGCTGCTCCCGCAGCCGCTGGTCCCCGCTCTCCTTGTAGGAGCGCCAGAGTTCCTCGAGCGCGGTGCGGCCCTGGGCCGCGGCCTCCCGGGCGTCCTGCCCCTGGCCTCCGTCCGCCGCCCTCTCCCGGTGGGGCGGCGACACCGGCGAGGCGAAGGCCGGGGAGACGGCGCTCCTGCCCGACGCACTACCGGACGACCGGGGCGCACCGGCCACTCCCGCGCCGGGGGGCACCCCGGCGGGTGCACCGGCAGGCGCGCCGGCGGAGCCTGCCGCGTCCGCGCCCTGGACCGGCTCGGCGCCCCGGGCCGCGTCCGTAGGCTGGGGCGCCACCGCCGGCCGCCCGCCCTGGCGCGACAGGCCTCCCATCGTCCCCGCCGACTTGGCCGGGAAGTCGGGCACGGGGCGCCTCTCGGTCCGCGGCCCTCCCGAGGACCGAGCGCCACCGGTCACTCTGTGTCCGGGAATGTGTGTGGGCATGCGTTGGTCTGCGCCGTTCTGCCGAGTCATGTGCTGATAGGGAAGGCATGTGGAGCGTAGCGTGACCGACTCACTGCAAAGCGCTACCGCCACTCGGTCGTCCCCCGATCCGGTGGCGTTCGCACACCGGATCCGGGCGACGAACAGGAGAACGGATCGGCAGGTCAGCAGGGCGGCTCCGACGTGCGTTCCCTCGACGCGAGCGCGTTCTCCGTTCCGGCGATCACCTCCTGCGCACCACGCGCCAGTGCGCGCCGTGCCGCTCCACGTAGCCGAGCGAGCCCAACTCGTAGAGCCGTTGAAGGACTTCGTCCGGCGGGAGACCGGACTGCCGGGCCAGTCGCTCGACCGGGGCGCCCTCCGGCGTCGCCGGTACGGCTTCCAGCACCCGGGCGACCGCCGGCTCCAGCAGGTCGCGCGGGAGCACCGGACCGCTGCGCTGCGGTGCCAGATCGTCCCCGATCGCCCCGATCAGCTCGGTGATCTCGGCCGCGTCGGTGACCAGGACGGCGGCTCCGCTGCGGATCAGGGCGTGCACCCCGGCGGAGAAGGCCGAGGTCACCGGGCCCGCGACGCCCATGGTGTGACGGTTGAGGTCCCGCGCCCGTCTGGCCGTACTCAGGGCGCCGCTGCGCACCGCCGCCTCGACCACCACCGTTCCCCGGGTGAGCGCCGCGATGACCCTGTTGCGCAGGACGAAGCGGAAGCGGTTCGGGTGCTCCCCGGGTGGGAGTTCACTGACCAGCAGACCCTGGACGCCGATCCGCCGGATCAGTTCGGCGTTGCCCTTGGGGTAGGCCACGTCGACGCCGCAGGCGAGCACGGCGGCGGTCATTCCGCCGACCGCGAGTGCCCCGCGGTGTGCGGCCGCGTCGATCCCGTAGGCCGCTCCGGAGACCACCATCCAGCCGCGCTCGGCCAGTTGGGCCGACAGCTCCCCCGCGACGTGGGCGCCGTAGGCGGTGCAGGCGCGGGAGCCCACCAGCGCGACCGAGCGGAGCGCGAGCAGCCGCAGCGAGCCGGTACCCGCCACCCAGAGCCCGACCGGACGTCCGTCACCCAGGTCGTCGAGTTGGCTGGGCCACTCGGTGTCCCCCGGAATGATGAACCGTCCACCGACGTCCCGTACCCGTTTCAGGTCCATCTCCGGGTCCAGGCCCGGGAGCCGCGCCTGGTACCCGGCCAGTCGGGTGGCGTCCAGTCCGGGATGGTCGGGCACCGTCCCGTCCCGGATCGCCTTGACCACGTCGACGGCGTTGAGTTGGCCGAGCCACCGGCCGACCACCGCGTCCCCCGGTTCGCTGAGCCGGCCGATCAGCACCCGGGCGAGGCGCTCGGGCTCGGGCCCGTCGTTGGTTGCGGCACCGGCCCCGGCCTCGGCCGCGCCGGGAATTCGAGGTTGCCTCAGCAGCTGGTTCATGCCTCACCCTTCTGGTTCCGCGAACGGTCGTCGAGCGCCCCGGGCTTCCTGGGCGTCGCGGACCAGCCGTCCTCCGGACTGTCGCGCTGTGCCGGGATTCCGCCGCACCGGCCGAGGACCCGCTCGGCCAGCGGGAGTCCGTGCTCCACGCCGGTGCGCAGGACCAGCGCGGTGCGCACGTCCCGCTGGTCCGGCCGGTCGCGTCCGGCGAGGTCGGCGACCGTCCAGGCGACCCGGAGCACCCGGTCCAGGCCCCGGGCCGTCAGCAGCCCCCGCTCCAACTGCCGCGCGGCGTCGTTGAGCGCGCCGGGCCCGAGCTGCCAGCGGGTGCGCAGTTCGTGGCCCGGCACCTCCGCGTTGGTCCGCCACGGGGTGTCCGTCAACCGGGCCGCCGCCCGCTCACGCGCGGCCAGCACTCTGGCCGCGACGGTCTCGGTGGTCTCCGCCGTGGTGTCCCGTTCCATGAGCTCGACCCTGGTCACCGGGGCCACCTGGACCTGGAGGTCGACCCGGTCCAGCAGCGGCCCGGAGAGCCGCCCCTGATAGCGGCTGACCATGGCCGGGGTGCACTCGCAGCCCTCGCCCCGCCGCGAGTACCGGCCGCACGGACAGGGGTTGGCCGCCAGGCAGAGCAGGAAGCGGGCCGGGAGCCGCAACGAGCCGGCCGAGCGGGCGATCACCACCTCGCCCGCTTCCAGCGGCTGGCGCAGCGCGTCGAGCACCCGGACCGGGAACTCCGGCGCCTCGTCCAGGAAGAGCACGCCCCGATGGGCCAACGAGACCGCCCCCGGTCTCGGCAGACCGCTGCCGCCGCCGACGATGGCCGGCATCGTCGTGGAGTGGTGCGGAGCGCAGTAGGGCGCGGTGTCGATCAGTGGACGCCCGGCCGGGAGCAGCCCGGCCACCGAGTGGACGGCGGTGACCTCCAGTGCCTCCTTCTGGGTCAGCGGCGGGAGCAGCGAGGGCAGCCGCTCCGCCAGCATCGTCTTGCCCGCCCCCGGTGGGCCCTTCAAGTAGAGGTGGTGGCCTCCGGCAGCGGCGATCTCCAGGGCCCGCCGGGCCTCGTACTGGCCGGCCACATCGGCCATGTCGAGCCGGGCCGCCCGGTCGTCGGGCAGGCCCCGCACCCCCGCGCTGGGCAGCATCAGACCGGCCATCAGCGGATCCGGCCGGCCGCCGATCGGGTCGGGCGGGTCCTCCGGCGCCTCCGCGCCGGTCAGGGTGGCGACGAGCTGGCGCAGGCTGCGGACGCCGATCACCGTCACCCCGGGAACGAGCGAGGCCTCGGGCGCGGTCTGTTCGGCGACCACGACCCGCTCGTACCCCGCGTCGGCGGCGGCCAGCACCGACGGCAGCACGCCCCTGACCGGCCGCACCCGGCCGTCCAGCCCCAGCTCGCCGATGATCAACAGGTCGGCGATGGCGGCGGGATCGAGCCGTTCCGCGGCGGCCAGCACGGCGCAGGCGACCGCGAGGTCGAAGCCGCTGCCGCTCTTGGGCACCGAGGCGGGGCTGAGGCCGACCGTCAGCTTGCGCTGCGGCCAGGCCTCGCCGCTGTTCACGACCGCGGCACGGACCCGGTCGCGGGCCTCGGTGAGCGCCTTGTCGGGCAGGCCGACCAGGGTGAACGCCGCCACCCCGGGCTCCAGATCGGCCTGGACCTCGACGATCACTCCGTCGACGCCGACCAGCGCGACGGAACAGGTACGGGCGAAGGCCATCTCAGACCACCCCCCGCAGGTGGTCGACCAGGGCCGCACCCCGCGCCCGGTTGACCACCGCGACCAGGTCGATCCGCACTCCGCCCGGTGGGGCGGGCGGCCATTGCGGATCGGTGGGCCCCGGGTCGTAGCCGGGCCCGGCCAACTCCGCGAAGTGACCGGGCCAGCGCTCGGCCATCCAGCGCTCGGCCAGGCGCTGCAGTCGGGCGGCCTTGGCCCGGTCGATGGCCTCGGTGGGCTGCTGGAACCCCCGCTCGGAGCGGGTCTTCACCTCGCAGACCGCCACGGTGTCGCCGTCGAGGGCGACGATGTCCAGCTCGCCCTCGACGCAACGCCAGTTGCGGTCCAGGATGCGGAGCCCGGCCTCGGTGAGGCGGCGGGCGGCGACCCGCTCCCCGTAGCGGCCGAGCCCGTTCTTGGTGCTGCGCTCCGGGATCGCCCGCGGGGCCTTCCCGGCTGCGGCCGTGTCCGGTACTGCCTGGTCCTGCACGACGGTGTGCTGCATGGTGACCACCTCCGCCGAGGAGGCTGCACCAAGGTGCGCGCCGAGGCCCGGGAATTCCCTGTCCCTGTGGACAACCCGGGCCTGTGGACAACTTTTGTCACCCGCAGGAGTGAGAAGCCCCGTTCCTCCCGAAATCGGCTGGACAACGCGGGACGGAGTCGTTCAACGTCAGTTCCCGAAGCCGGACTCGTCCGAGGGCAGCTCCAGGTCGCTCTTCGCGAGTTCCTCGATGTTCACGTCCTTGAAGGTCAGCACCCGGACCTTGCGGACGAACCGGGCCGGCCGGTACATGTCCCAGACCCACGCATCCGCCATCGACACCTCGAAGAACACCTCGCCCTGGACCGAGTGCACCTGCAGCTCGTAGTCGTTGGTGAGGTAGAACCGTCGCTCGGTCTCGATCACGTACTTGAACAGGCCGACGACGTCCCGGTACTCCCGGTAGAGCTTGAGCTCCATCTCGGTCTCGTACTTCTCGAGATCTTCGGCACTCATCCAGGCGTCCCCTCAACTTGTCACGTCCACCCATTGTGGACCACCGCACCCACGGTCAGAGCCGTACCGGATCCACCGGCGGGCCCTCGGCCAGCAGCCGCTCCAGGAAGTCCGCCAGACCGGGCGGATAGACCGTCTCGGCGGTCCCCCTCAGTTCCTCGACCGTCCACCAGCGCGCCGCGAGCAACTGGGCGTGCTCGTCGGCGCCCATGCCCGAGTGGTCCAGCCCCGTCTCCGTGGTCCGGGCCAGGTGGAACCACTGCTCCTGCTCGTAGCGCTGTCCCTGAAAGGAGAACGACACCGTGCCGTACGCCACCAAGGGCCCCAGGTCCACACCCCGCAAGCCGGTCTCCTCGGCGAGCTCCCGCTCGGCGGCCCCGCGCACGTCCTCCCCCGGCTCCAAGCCGCCTCCGGGCGTGAACCACCACGTCTCGCCCGGGGTGGCCGGATCGGCCCCCAGGAAGAGGAGGATGCGGTCCAGCCCGTCCAGCAGCAGGATCCGCGCCGCCCTGCGGCGCCGTGCTGTCATGGCAGCGCTCCACGCTCCTTCCGTCCGCATCGGTGGCGCTACCGATCCTGCCACCCGCCGCAGCCGTCCGGGGCGATGTTCGGCAGAGCGGCCCGCCGGGCGACGGTCCCGCTCAGGCGCCGCGCCCCCGGAGCCGGCGGGCCAGACCCGCCACCCCGCCCACCACCGAGGTCACGAGGATCAGCGCCGCGCCCGCAACGGCGGCGGCGGCGAGGGGCCCCAGCGGCCCCGGCTTCGAGGCCTTCGGGCCCGCGAAGCCGTCGAAGTCCGTGACCCGGTCGAGCAGGCCCATGCGGCCGAAGGGCAGCACCGTGGCCTCGACCCTGGCCTCGACGGCCTCGGCCGGGACGGTCCCGTCGTCGACCTCCAGGTGGGTGCGGGAGTCGAGCGAGCCCATCCGGTTGTCGCCGAGCAGGAACAGCCGGCCCTGCGGCACGGTCACGCTGAACGAAGCGCCCTGGCGGCCCTGCGTCGCGAGGTAGGGCTCGTCCACCGGCTGCCCGTTGACCGTCAGCCGGTAATCGGCCCCGGTGGTGGCGACGGTGTCCCCGCCGACCGCGACCACCCGCTTGACCATGAGCTCACCGCCCCAGGCCTGGTCCCGGAAGACCACCACGTCGCCCCGCCCGATGTCGCCGCCGCCGACCTTGCGGGCGAGCACGGTGTCGCCGGCGCGCAGGGTCGGGTGCATCGAGGCGGTGGGGATCTTGTACGGCCGGTAGTCGATCGCGATCAGGGCGAAGCCACCGACCATCAGCACCAGCCCCAGCGCCAGGGCGACGCCCTGGAGCACCGCGGCGGCCCCGCGGCGCCCACGGGCGGGTACCGGAGGGCGGTCGACCGTCTGCTCCACGACACTGCTCATCGACACCGTCCACCTCTGGCCGACCGGAGAACACCACTGGCACGCCGGAGGCACGGGCGGAAAAGCCGACGGGCCGTGGCACGTCCGAGCAGATTACTCGTCGGTACCACGGCCCGCGCAAGAGCCGGGGCCAACCCGGCGGAACACGATCCGGTGGAGCTCAGGACTCCTTGCGGTGCTCCGCCCGGCCCCGCACCCGACGGACCAGCGGGAGCAGGGCGACGGCCCCCACCGCACCGGCCACGGGGGGCGCCATCGGCGCGGCCGCCGCCAGGCCCTTCTGGTCGAAGGTCTCCGGCACCGGCAGCGTGGACCAGTGGCTGATCGGCCAGGCCACCACGAACGCGCGCCCGATCACGTTGTCCACCGGGACGGTGCCGCCACCCGGCTGGTCCATGTGGAAACGGGAGTCCAGCGAGTTGGCACGGTGGTCACCCATCACCCAGATCCGGTCCTTGGGCACCTTGACCGGGCCGAAGGGGTGGTCACCGCAGGGGGTGTTGCCCGGGTAGACGTACGGCTCGTTGAGGGCGACGCCGTTGACCTTGACCGGCCCCTCGCCCTCGCACTCGACGGTGTCCCCACCGACCGCGATGACCCGCTTGATCAGGTCCTTCTCGTTGGCGGAGGGCATCAGACCGACGAAGCTGAGCACGTCCTGCACGCCCCGGAGGAAGGCGTTGCTGCTCTGCTGGGTCGGCTCGTCGCTCAGCCAGCCGCCCGGGTCGTGGAACACCACGACCTCACCGCGCTCGGGCTCGGCCCCGAACCACGGGGTCAGCTTGTCCACCAGGACGCGGTCGCCGACCTGCAGCGTGTTCTGCATCGATTCCGACGGAATGGAGAACGCCTGGACGAAGAACGTCTTGATCACCAGCGCGAGGATCAGCGCGATGCCGACCAGGATCGGCAGTTCCTTCCAGAACGAGCGCGGCTTTCGCGGCTTGGAGGGAGCCTCCGACTCCGATCCGTCCGCGGACTCGGCCCCCGCGTGCGAGGAGTCCGGGGAGTCCTCCGAGCCGGCACCCTGCCCGTCAGCGGTCTGCGCCGCCGCGTCCTCGACCGAGGCCGAGGAGGCCGCGGACTCGGCGGACCGGTCCGCCCGACGACCTGGGCCCTCGGGCTCTCCGGCGCCTGATCGGGCGCCGATCACCAAATCCCCCACAACGTCTCCTCCCTGCTGTGCGGACGCCCGCGCGCCCGCGCTCAGAGTGCCGCACAGCGGGCACCACGCTCACCACGACCATGAACGCCTCAGGGCTGCCCACCGCGGACTCCCCCGACACCAGCACGGCCTCGGCACACGGCCGGGACCACTCCCGGCCGCACCTGCACTTCTCTATCACTCCCAGGCATCCGGCTCGCGGTCCCACACGCGAGGCCCGTCCGGTCGACGGCCGGCGCTGCTCACTCCAGAGGCCGCCCCGACCTGCGCGCGACGAACGGAAGGATGCCCAACACACCCATAACGAGCGGGGGTTCCGCAGGAACCGGCCCAACGCCCACCGGCTCCGCGGCAGTTCCGCCGGCCTGCGGCATCCGGGCGAGAGAGGAGAGTGAACCTGGCGCATCGAGTTGATGGAAACGGTCCAGCGGCCAGGCGATCACGAACGCGCGGCCGACCACGTCGCTCAACGGGACCGTCCCCTGGCCCGGATTGCCCATGTGGAAACGGGAGTCGGCGGAGACGTCCCGGTGGTCGCCCATGACCCACAGCCGTCCCTGTGGCACCTGCACCTTGAAGGTCTGCCGGGACGGCGGGTTGCCGGGCGCGAGATAGGACTCCTCCACCGGACGACCGTTGACGCTGAGGCGCCCCTGTGCGTCGCAGCACTCGACGGTGTCCCCGCCGACGCCGATCACCCGCTTGATCAGGTCCTGCTCGTTGTCGGAGGGCAGCAGTCCGACGAAGGTCAGCACCTGTTTGGCCCCGCCCAGCACCGGGCCGTCGCCGGACGGCTTCCGGTCGCGCTCCAGCCAGCCGCTCGGGTCCTTGAACACCACGATGTCGCCGCGCTGCGGCTCACTGCCGAACCAGGGAGTCAGCTTGTCGACCAGTACCCGGTCCCCGATCTGGATGGTCTGCTCCATCGAGCCCGAGGGGATCACGAACACCTGGATCAGGAAGGTCTTCATCACCAGCGCCACCAGCAGGGCCACCAGGACGATCAGAGGCGCCTCACGCACCAGCGAGCGCTTGCGCCGACCGGCCGCCTTGCGGGCACTGCGACGGCGCTCGGCCCGGCCGCGTGTCGGCGGGGCACCGGTCGGCCCCGAGCCGGCCCCGCCGTCCTGCCCCGGTTCCGCGGTCGCCGCTCCCCCGGCGGCCGGACGGTCGGCGAGCCGTCCCCTACCCCTGGTCCCCATGACCACCCGTCCCCGCAGTCGGGGCGAAGGCCGCGGGCCGGTCCAGGCCGGTCCAGCGCGAGAACGGGTAGACCACCCAGTCCGCCCTGCCGATCACCTTCGCCTCGGGCACGAAGCCGCCGCCGGGCTCGCCGAGGTGGTCGCGGGAGTCCCGAGAGGCGCTGCGGTGGTCACCCATCACCCACAGCTTGCCGGCGGGCACGACGATGTCGAAGGCCACGCTCGACGGGTCGTCGCCCGGGGACAGGTAGGAGGTCTCGTCGATCGGCACGCCGTTGACGGTGATCGGCGCGCCCGGGCCGGTGCTGGTCACCCGGTCCCCGCCGACGCCGATCACGCGCTTGACGTAGACGGTGTTCCCGGCCGGGGCCAGACCGAGGTCCTGGGCGAACGAGCGCAGACCGTCCCAGAAGCCGGGCGGCTTCGCCGACTCCCGGAGGAAGGAGCCCGTCCCGTCGAAGACCACGACGTCGCCCCGGCGGGGGTGGCCGCCGAAGGCGTAGGCGAGCTGGTTCGCGACCAGCCGGTCGCCCGGGCGCAGGGTCTCCTCCATCGACCCGGAGGGCACCGAGAACGGACGCGCGACGAAGGCGTTCACCAGCAGCAGGGCTGTCAGGCAGATCCCGGCCACCAGCAGCAGGTCGCGCGAACGCGAGTGCCCCGGCTCCTCGTCCTGCTCCGGTCCATCGTCTCCGCAGCCGCCCGTCCGTTCCCCGACGCGTTCAGGGCCCTCGGCCTGCTCCGGTACCTCAGTGCACTCCGGTACCTCGGCATGCTCCGGCCCGCCGGTGGCCGCCGGCCCGCCGGTGGCCGCCGGCCTGTCGGTGGCCGCCGGGCCCGCGACAGCCTCCGGGCCGTGGACACCATCCGCCGCGGCACCCCCGTCGTCGTCGACCTCGGCGGCACCGCTCCCGGAAACGACCGCGGACCGCGACAGCGAGTCCGCACCGGTGGGTGCGGGACTGCCGTCGCGGTCCGCGGGTGGTTCGTGCGTGCTCATCGGGGGGTGAGCTTACCTTGCGGTCGTTCGGCCCCCTCGGAGCGTTCCGATCCCCGGCGAGGCCGGGGGCCGGTGGATCAGCGGTCGCGCTTCTCCTTGATCTTCGCGGCCTTGCCGCGGAGGTCACGCAGGTAGTACAGCTTGGCGCGGCGAACCGCACCGCGGGTCACGACCTCGATCTTCTCGACGACCGGGGTGTGCACCGGGAAGGTGCGCTCCACGCCGACGTTGAAGCTGACCTTGCGGACGGTGAAGGTCTCACCGATACCGGCGCCGTGGCGGCGGATGACGACGCCCTGGAAGACCTGGACACGGGAGCGGTTGCCCTCGATGACCCGGACGTGAACCTTCAGGGTGTCACCGGCGCGGAAGGCCGGAATGTCGCTACGCAGCGAGGCCGCGTCGACAGCAGCGAGCTTGTTGCTCATGTTGCTCTCCATCGCAGGCGCCACGGGCCGCCCACGGAAAATCGTCACAATGGGGTTTGCTGCGGGCCGCATCGGCTGACGACGATCCCCCCGTGGCGAGGGCGCCGGTCCACGTGTCCCCTAAGGAAGGGAACCAGCGACAGACAACAGCCGCCTATTCTTCCACATCACCGGCCACGGACCGAAATCGGCCGAGCCGCTCGTCCCAGGCCAGGCCGAGGATGCTCAGCGCCTCCCGCTCCTTCTTGTCGAAGGCTCCGTACTGCCAGCGCTCGACCAGGTCGGGCCGGTTCGCCAGGGTCCTGGCGAAGGCCTGCTCGCGGCGCCAGCGGGCGATCCTGCCGTGGTTGCCGCTGAGCAGCACGTCCGGCACCGTCCGGCCGCGCCACTCGGCGGGCTTGGTGTAGACCGGGCCCTCCAGCAGGTCGGCCATCGCGCCCGGCGCGAAGGAGTCGTCGCGGTGGGACTCGGCGTTGCCGAGCACCCCCGGCAGCAGCCGGGCGATCGCCTCGACCATCACCAGCACGGCGACCTCGCCGCCGGCCAGCACGTAGTCGCCGATCGAGGCCTCGACCACCGGCATCCGGGTGGCCGCTTCCTCGATCACCCGGCGGTCGATGCCCTCGTACCGGGCGGGGGTGAAGGCCAGCCACGGGCGCCCGGCCAGTTCCTGGGCGAGCTCCTGGGTGAACGGTCGCCCGCTCGGCGTCGGGACGATCAGGGTGGGCACCTGCCCCTCGGGGCCGCCGTCGATCACCGCTTCCAGCGCCTCGCCCCACGGCTCGGGCTTCATCACCATGCCGGGGCCGCCGCCGTACGGGCTGTCGTCGACCGTGCGGTGCACGTCGTGGGTCCACTCGCGCAGGTCGTGGACGTGCACGTCCAGCTGGCCGCGGGCGCGGGCCTTGCCGACCAGCGAGACGTCCAGCGGCTCCAGGTACTCGGGGAAGATCGTGACGACGTCGATCCGCATGCCGCTCCGCGCGCCGCCGGACCCGGCGTCGTCCGCCCCGGCGCCGCTCGTGACCGCACCGCTCGTGACCGCACCGCTCGTGACCGCACCGCTCGTGACCGCACCGCTCGACACGGCGCCGTCGGCCGCCGGAACGTCCGCCCCGGTGTTCTCCTCCGCGGTCACTGCGACTCCTCCGAGCCCTCGGCGTCGTCGGCACCCTCAGCGGTCTCAGCGCCCTCGGCCGAGGAGGTCCCCGCGACGTCGGCCTGCTCCGGGTCGATCAGCCCGGGCGGCGGGGTGATCACGGCGCGCTGGTTCTCCAGATCGATGGTCGGCACGATCTGGCTGACGAAGGGCACCAGCACCTCCGTCCCGTCGGCCTTCCTGACCGTGAGCAGGTCCTGGTAGGGCAGGTGGAGGACCTCGGTCAGCTCGCCGACCAGGGTGCCGTCCAGCAGCACCACGTCCAGGCCGATCAGCTGGTGGTCGTAGTACTCCTCCGGGTCCTCGGGGCTCTCCTCCGGGTCGACCTCGGAGATGAGCACGGTGCCGCGGAGGGCCTCGGCCGCGTTGCGGTCCTTGACGCCGGCGAAGCGCAGCAGCAGCCGGCCGCTGTGCACCCGGCCCGACTCGACGGTCAGCGGCCCGACCGACGCGGGGTCGGTGAGCACGACGGCACCGGGGCCGAGCCGGAGTTCCGGCTCGTCGGTGCGGACCTCGACACTGACGTCCCCCCTGATGCCGTGGGCACGGCCGATCCTGCCGACGACGAGCTGCACGGTGATCGTTCTCCTGGAGTTCCTGAGCCGAAACGAAAAGCGACGGCGACGGGCTGCGAAGCGATGATGCGAGGGAAATGCGGAGGGAAATGCGAAAAGGCCGACCGGGACGACATGCGTCCCGGTCGGCCTCACAAGCCCTGACGGCTGAACGAGCAGCAGCGTCAGCGAATGTTGTCCACGTCGACCAGGTCGACCCGGACGTTGCGACCGCCGAGGGCGCCGACCACGGTGCGCAGAGCGCGCGCCGTACGGCCGCCCCGGCCGATCACCTTGCCGAGGTCATCGGGGTGCACTCGCACCTCGATGGTGTTACCCCGACGCAGGTTGCGCGAGCGCACCTGCACCTCGTCGGGGTGCTCGACGATGCCCTTCACCAGGTGGTCGAGGGCGTCCTCGATCACGATCAGGCCTCGGCGGCGGCGTCGGCCTCGGCCTCGGCCTTGTCCGACTTCTTGGCCTTCGGGGTGATGGCGACACCGGTGGTGGCGTCCTCGAAGCCGGCAACGGCCTTCGCGAACAGGTGCGAGAAGTCCTCGACCTTCGGCTCGGCGACCTTCAGCGGCGCCGGAGCCGGCAGGCCCTTGAACTTCTGCCAGTCGCCGGTCAGCTTCAGGATGGCGAGCACCGGCTCGGTCGGCTGGGCGCCGACGGACAGCCAGTACTGGGCGCGGTCGCTGTCGACCTCGATCTTCGAGGGGTTGTAGGTCGGCTGGTAGATGCCGATCTCCTCGATCGCGCGGCCGTCACGCTTGGTGCGGGCGTCGGCGACGACGATGCGGTAGTGCGGGGAGCGAATCTTGCCGAGACGCTTCAGCTTGATCTTGACTGCCACGGGAGTGGATTCTCCTGGTGTTGACGTGGGTGAGCGGGCTCGCCATCGCGTGGGGTTGCGCGGCGGACCGTTCAAGGGACACGCCAGCCGTAGGAGAGAGGGGTCCTGCTCGGCTGCCGAGTACTCAGCTGTCCATTCTGCCACATCGGCGAGAACCGCCTGCACGCGGGACCGGGAGCCCGGTCAGAGCTCGACCGGGAGCCCCCGCTCCCGGTCCAACCCGAAGACGTCACCGCTGTCCTGCTGTACCGCTCATTCGGTACCGCTCACTCTGCTCGCCCGGTGTCGCTCATTCCGGCCGGACCGCTGCCCGCACAGCAGCCCGCCGGGACGTCGAACGACTAAGCGATCTTGAACGGCTGCTGGCACGCGCCGCAGACGATGGACGCCTGCGCGAGCACCGACGGAACGACCCGGACGTTGCGCCCGCAGCCGCAGACCGCCTTGACCCGCACGCCGCCCCCGGAGGAGCCGTGCCGGGCCGCCGGGCCGCGGAAGGCGCGCGTCGCGCCGTCGCCGGCCACCGCCTCCTGGTGCGCCCCGAGGGCACGGTCCAGGCGCTCGATGGTCTCGGCGTACCGCTCCTGCGTCTCCTTGAGCATGGTCACCTGGGAGAAGCCGCTGCTCGCGTGCGGCTCGACCGGGTGCGCCAGGCCCAGCTCGGAAGCGAGCATCAGGAAGCGCCGGTTGTGGTAGCGGCCGGCCCGCGAGGTGTCCCGGATGTCCCGGGCCGCGGCCAGACCGTGGGCGGCCTCGTGCAGGAGTCGCTCGAAACCGAGCCGTGTCCCGCAGGCCGAGGAGGACTCACCGATCAGCGCCTCGGGCGAGGCGAGGTCGGGGAGGTCCTGGTGGTAGGCCTGGATGTCACTCCAGGCGGCGGCCAGTTCGGCCGCGAGAACGAGGGGCTGTGTCGTGCTCACGCTAGACCAACGATGGAGTGCGAGCCGATGTTCCGCATGTTCTCGTTCCCGGGGAATTCACAGGGAACTCCCAGGAATGCAAGGCCGCGCGCGAATTGCGCGTTCCGGATCTGACGCAAGACCAACCCCCTGCCGGTTTCGGCCCGTCGCGAGGTCGGCGGGCCTGGTTAATTTCCGTCCGGGGAGCGGGCTGTCGCCACCCAGGACGTACGGCCCGTGGGCCTGCCGGATTGACAGGGCCACGGGCCGTACACCGTACCGCTATTCCGTTAATACCGGGAGTTGACCGGCCAGTAGGGATGTCCACCGCGGGGACGCACCGGAGGAGTTACCGGATTCTTACCCTTCCGCATTCCGGGCAAATGTCGCCGCTGTCGGTCATTACCCGCGGACGACGGACGTCCGGCGGACATCAACAGGACATCCACCGAACACCGAACGCCCGTCGGGGCGCACCCGTGACGGCCGCACGCCCGGAACGGACGCACGCCCGCAACAAGCGCGCCCCCGGAGCGGACCCGAACCCGGGACAAGCGCCCCCGGACGGACGACGGCGCGCCCCGGACGGACGTCAGTACGCCCGGGCGACGATCGCGATGTTGCCCTCCTGGTCGTCCGCCGCCGGCACCGAGCCGTCGGCCGCGACGATGCAGCGCACCGTGACGCCCTGCTCGGCCAGCTTGGCCTCGCCCTCCGCGCCGAGCTCGGCCCAGGAGATCCGGCCCCAGCCGGTCGCGGCGGCCTCGATGGCCTCGTCGATGGTCTTGACGTCGACCGTGCGGGACTCGCGGCGCTCGCGGGACTGGCGCAGCAGCAGCGCCTGGTCCTCCTCCAGCACGCCCGGGACCAGCGCGACGAGGGAGTCGATGGAGACCGGCTCCTTGCCGCCCGGGATGCGGCGGGCCAGCATCGCGGTGCCGTTCTCCAGGTCGCGCGGGCCGACCTCGATGCGCAGCGGAACGCCCTTGAGCTCCCAGTCGACGGCGCGGCGGCCGAACGGGGTGTCGGTGCGGTCGTCGACCACCACCCGGATGCCGGCGGCCTCCAGCTGGGCACCGATCTCGCGGACCTTGGCGATGACCGCGTCGTCGCCCTTGATGGCCAGCACGACGGCCTGGACGGCGGCCAGGCGCGGGGGCACCCGCAGGCCGTTGTCGTCGCCGTGGGACATGATCAGGCCGCCGACCATGCGGGTCGAGACGCCCCAGGAGGTCTGCCAGACGTACTCGCGCTCGGCGCCCTGCAGCTGGTAGGTGGTGTTGAACGCCTTGGCGAAGTTCTGGCCCAGCTCGTGGCTGGTGCCCATCTGCAGGGCCTTGCCGTCGCCCATCATGCCCTCGAGGGTGAGGGTGTTGATGGCGCCGGCGAAGCGCTCCTTGGCGGTCTTGCGGCCGAGCACGACGTCGATGCCGAGCACGTTGGTCATGAAGTCGCCGTAGACCTGGGTGTGGATCATCGACGCGTAGGCGCGGGCGTCCTCGTAGGTGGCGTGGGCGGTGTGGCCCTCCTGCCAGAGGAACTCGGTGGTGCGCAGGAAGACGCGCGGGCGCAGCTCCCAACGGACCACGTTGGCCCACTGGTTGATCAGCAGGGGCAGGTCCCGGTGGCTCTGCACCCACTTCGAGAAGTACTCGTTGATGATCGTCTCGGAGGTCGGCCGGACGACGACCGGCTCCTCCAGCTGCTTGCCGCCGCCGTGGGTGACCACCGCGAGTTCGGGGGCGAAGCCCTCGACGTGCTCGGCTTCCTTGGTCAGGTAGGACTGCGGGATGAACATCGGGAAGTAGGCGTTCTGCGCGCCGGCCTTCTTGATCCGCGCGTCCATCTCCTGCTGCATCCGCTCCCACAGGCCGTAGCCGTACGGTCGGATGACCATGGTGCCGCGCACCGGACCGTTGTCGGCCAGCTCGGCCTTGTTGATGAGGTCCTGGTACCAGCGCGGGAAGTCTTCCGCCTGAGGGGTGAGAACGGGTGCCTTAGCCATGGGGCGAATGGTACGGGGCCCGGGGCCCCGGTTTCGAATCGGTATCACCGGACGGGGGCGCACCACCGCGACACGCGCGCACCACCCTGCACCCCTCTGGACGCCGGGCCCGACCCGCTGTTCGCTGGTGTGGGGCGGGACTTTGGGGGAGCCGTAGCAGCACACCGAAGGACCGGATGGGAGGCCGCCGTGGCTTCAGCTCGGACGACCGGCACGACCGCACGACCGACGGGCGCACGCCCGCACCACCCGCGGACCGGGGCCGCCCGCCCCGCGCGGGCGCGCGACTGGGCGGAGATCCAGGAACGCATGCTGGTGCCGCTCTACGAGGCGGTCTACGACCGGCTGGAGGTCGGCCCGGCGAGCAGTGTGCTGGGCCTGGGCTGCCGGTCCGGGCTGGCCCTGCTGCTCGCCGCCGGGCGGGGTGCCCAGGTCGCCGGGCAGGAGCCGCGGGAGGAGCTGCGCGAGCTGGCCCACGACCGTCGGCTGCGGGTGTGCGCGGGGGCTCGGACAGCGTCCGCCGTCCCCCGCTCGGCCCATTCGCTGGTGACGGTTTTCGAGCAGCTGCCCGGTGCCGCCGGGTCCGGCCCGGTGGTCGCCGAGGCCGCCCGGCTCACTCTCCCGGGCGGGCACGTGGTGCTGGCCGCCTGGGGCCCGCCGGAGCGCTGCGAGAGCGCCGCGGTGCTGGACGTGGCCCGGCGGATGGCGGGCCGGACCACCGCGCGGGACCCGTTCGAGCTGAGCGCGCCGGGCGCCCTGGAGGACCTGCTCGCCCCGGCCGGGTTGCGCCCGGCCGGCAGCGGCCGGGTGAGCTGCCCGTTCGCGTACGCCGACCTCGACAGCGCCGTTCGCGGCCTGCTCTCCACCGGTCTGTTCGATCCGGCCGAGGAGTTCTCCGGCGCCTCGCTGGTGGCCAAGGAGTTGGAGGAGGCGCTCCAGCCGCATCTGCGCGCGGACGGCACGGTGCGGATGGAGAACCTGTTCCGCTACCTGGTCGCCGAGCGGCCGCGCTAGCAGGGGCGGGGAGACGCAAAACCGGGGGCGCTCGCCACTCTGGCGCGCGCCCCCGGCATCGGGCGTCACGCCCGGTCGATCGACTTCCCGTCGGAACCGTCGGAACCCTCGGAACCCTCGGAGCCTTCGGAACCCCCGGAAGACCCCGCCGAGCCCTCCGTGGCCGCCTCCCGCGGCACCCCCGCCGCCCGGTAGGCCGCCTCCTCGTCCAGTGTCTCCGCCTCCAGCAGCGCCGCCGCCAGCGCGTCCAGCCGGTGCCGCTGCTCGTTCAGGATCCGCACCGCGTCGCCGTAGCACTCGGAGACGATCCGCCGGGCCTCCTCGTCCACCGCGTCCAGGGTGGTCGGCGCGGCGGAGAGCCCGTACGCGCCCTGCGGGTCGGAGGGCACTGCGGTGAGCCGACCGACCCGCTCGCTCATCCCCCAGCGCCCGGCCATCCCGCGGGCGATGTTGGTGACCTGCTCCAGGTCGCTCTCCGCGCCGGTGGTGATCACCCCGTAGACCACCTGCTCGGCCGCCATGCCGCCGAGCGCGCCGATGATCCGGCCGCGCAGGTAGGGCTCGGTGTACGAGTAGCGGTCGTTCTCCGGGGTGGAGAGGGTGACGCCGAGCGCCCGGCCGCGCGGCACGATGGTGATCTTGCGGACCGGGTCCGCGCCGGGCTGGAGCATGCCCAGCAGCGCGTGCCCGCTCTCGTGGTACGCCGTCCGCTCGCGCTCCTCCTGCGGCATCACCAGCGGCCGCACCGCCCCGAGCTGGACCTTCTCCAGGGCGTCCGAGAGGTCCCGCTCGTTGACGGCGTCCTGCTCGCGCTTGACGGCCAGCAGCGCGGCCTCGTTGACCAGGTTGGCGAGTTCGGCGCCGGTCATCCCCGGCGTGACCTTGGCCAGCTGGTTGAGGTCGGTGCCGCCGGCCAGCGGGACGCTGCGGCTGTGGATGCGCAGGATCGCGGCACGGCCCTCCCGGTCGGGCGGGCTGACGGTGATCCGCCGGTCGAAGCGGCCGGGGCGCAGCAGCGCCGGGTCGAGCACGTCCGCCCGGTTGGTCGCGGCGATCACGATGACGCCCTCGGAGCCGGTGAAGCCGTCCATCTCGGTGAGGATCTGGTTGAGGGTCTGCTCGCGCTCGTCGTGCCCGCCCATGCCGCCGCCGGCGCCGCGCTGGCGGCCGATGGTGTCGATCTCGTCGATGAAGATGATCGCGGGGGCGACCTTGCGGGCCTCGGCGAACAGCTCGCGGACCCGGCTGGCGCCGACGCCGACGATCATCTCGATGAACTCGGAGGCGGAGGCGGAGAAGAACGGCACGTTCGCCTCGCCGGCCACGGCCCGGGCGAGCAGGGTCTTGCCGGTTCCGGGCGGGCCGCTCAGCAGCACGCCGCGCGGCATCTTGGCACCGAGCCGGCGGTACCGCTCGGGGTTCTTCAAGTAGTCGACGACCTCGGTGAGTTCGGCCTCGACCTCGTCGATGCCGGCCACGTCGGCGAAGGTGGTGCGCTTGCCCTCCTCGGCCATGACCGGCTTGGGCGGGGCCTTGCGGCCGAGCGGTCCACCGCCGAGTCCGCCGGCCATCCGGCGGGCGAGCAGCACCCAGATGAAGATCAGCAGCAGCATCGGGGCGAGCGAGAGCAGCAGGTTGGTGAGGAAGCTGCGCTGCTGGACGGGCGAGGTGGCGGTGACCTCGACGCCCTGCTGCTGCAGGGTGGCCCAGAGGTTGTCGCCCGCGAAGGAGGGCCGCTGGGTGTCGAACTCGGTGTAGTCGCCCTTGCCGCCGTCCGGTTTGGGCTGGGCGGTCTTGAGGGTGCCCTCGATCGCGTCGCCCTTGGCGTAGATCTTGGTGATGTTGCCCTTGTTCAGCTGGTTGTTGAACTCGGTGTACGAGATCGTGGTGGCGCCGGCGGGGCCGAAGAAGGACAGCAGCAGGTCCGAGATCAGGAACACCACGAGGGCGGTGAGGGCGAGGCCCACCCAGCCGCCGGGCATCCGGCGCTTGGGCGGCGGGGGCGGGGCACCCTCCGAACGCCAGGGCTGTTCGGGGGTCTGACGTGGCGGCACGGGTTCGGTCACCCATCGGACAATACGGACAGCTGCTCGGACGAGCCAATCGCAACGCCGCGCCCGGACCGCCGTACGCCCGCGCCAACCCCTCCCACCAGCGGCTATGCCGTTGCGCCCGGCCACTCCTCGGCGGTCAGGGCGAACCGCTCGTGGTCGCGCCAGTCGCCCTGGAGGAACAGCATCCGCGGGGAGAAGCCCTCGTGCCGGAAGCCCAGCCGCTTGGCCATCGCGACCGAGCGCTCGTTGTCCGGCTGGACGTTGATCTCCAGCCGGTGCAGCCCCAGCCCGTCGGCCGACTGCGGGGCGAAGCAGCGGTCCACGACCAGCCGCATGCCCTCGGTCATCCGGCCGGTGCCGTTGAACGGGAGGTAGGAGTCGTAGCCCAGCGTGGCGTTGCAGAAGCGGCTCATCACGATGTTGGCGACGTTCACCTTGCCGACCAGTCCGCCGGTCTCCCGGTCGAGGATCAGGAAGGTGCGCAGCCCGGAGCCCTGGCGCTTCAGCAGGTCGGGCAGTCCGTCCGGCTCGACCGGGTTCCACCGTCCGATGTGCTCGGCGGACCGCCGGACCGCCTCGGCGTACGCGGCCGTGTCGTCGGCCCTCGGGGCCCTGATCATCACTCGCATGTCCCCATCATCGGACACGCGATCGGCCCGCCGCCCGGAAACACCGGGCGACGGGCCGACCAGAATCGATCAGGGCCGACCACTGTTGATCAACGGATGACCAGAGGCGGCGGCACGTCCAAGGACTACAGCATGTCCTTGAACTCCTTGGGCAGCTCGAAGTCGGCCGGGCCCTTGCCCGCGCCGAGGCCGAACGCGCCGCCGTCCGCCGGACCCTGGCCGGCGCCCGGACCGAGCGCGCGGCGCTCGGCGGCCGCGGCCTCGTCCTGCGCCCGCTTCAGCGGGTTGCCGCTCTTGCGCTTGCCCTTGGCCTGCGGGGCCTTCTTGGCGGACTTCTTCCCGCCGCCGCCCATGCCGGGGATCCCCGGCATGCCGGGCATGCCCTTGCCGGAGGCCATCGCGGACATCATCTTGCGGGCGTCGAAGAACCGCTCGACCAGGTTCTTCACCTCGCCGACCTGAACGCCCGAACCCTTGGCGATGCGGGCCCGGCGGGAGCCGTTGATCAGCTCCGGCTCGGCGCGCTCGGCCGGGGTCATCGACTTGATGATCGCACCGACCCGGTTGACGTCCTTGTCGTCGATGTTGTTGATCTGGTCCCGGATCTGGCCCATGCCGGGCAGCATGCCGAGCAGCTTGGAGATCGAGCCCATCTTCTGGACCTGCTCCAGCTGGGACAGGAAGTCGTCCAGGGTGAACTGCTTCGGGCCGCCGCGCAGCTTGGCGGCGATCTTCTCCGCCTCGGCCTGCGAGAAGGTCTGCTCGGCCTTCTCGATCAGCGAGAGGACGTCACCCATGCCGAGGATGCGCGAGGCCATCCGGTCCGGGTGGAAGGCGTCGAAGTCGTCGACCTTCTCGCCGTTGGAGGCGAACATGATCTGCCGGCCGGTGACGTGCGCGACCGACAGGGCGGCACCGCCGCGGGCGTCGCCGTCGAGCTTGGAGAGCACCACACCGGTGAAGTCGACGCCGTCGAGGAAGGCCTGGGCGGTGGTGACCGCGTCCTGGCCGATCATCGCGTCGACGACGAACAGGACCTCGTCCGGGTTCACCGCGGCACGGATGTCGGCGGCCTGCTGCATCAGCTCGGCGTCGATGCCCAGGCGGCCGGCGGTGTCGACGACGACGACGTCGTACTGCTTCTGCTTGGCGTACTCGATCGAGTCCTTGGCCACCTGCACCGGGTCGCCGACGCCGTTGCCCGGCTGCGGGCCGTAGAAGGCCACGCCGGCGCGCTCGGCGACCACCTGGAGCTGGTTGACCGCGTTGGGGCGCTGGAGGTCGCAGGCGACCAGCAGCGGGGTGTGCTTCTGCGTCTTCAGCCAGTGGCCGAGCTTGCCCGCGAGGGTGGTCTTACCGGCGCCCTGGAGACCGGCCAGCATGATCACCGTCGGGCCGCTCTTGGCGAACCGCACCCGGCGGGTCTCGCCACCGAGGATCGCGATGAGCTCCTCGTTGACGATCTTGATGATCTGCTGCGCCGGGTTCAGCGCGCCGGAGACCTCGGCACCGAGGGCCCGCTCCTTGACCTGCTTGATGAAGGCCCGGACGACCGGCAGCGCGACGTCCGCCTCCAGCAGCGCGATGCGGATCTCGCGGGCGGTGGCGTCGATGTCCGCCTCGCTCAGGCGGCCCTTGCCCCGGAGGTTCTTGAACGTCGCTGCGAGGCGATCGGAAAGGGTGTCGAACACGTCGTCGCGGGTCCTCTGCGGCATCGGTATCAGTACGGTCGTCGCCCCCCAGGGTATCCGGCCGCCCCGGGTGAGGTCTCCACCCCCGGTCGGAACTCCTGCCCGTACCCGTGGCCGCACCCCTGCCCGCGTCCTTCCGCGGGCCCGGGCGGCCCGGCCCCGACCGGCCCCGACCAGCCCCGACCGGGCCCGGCACTCAGCCCAGCGCGGCCCGGACCGCCGCCGCCACCTCGCCGGCCCGCCCGGCGGTCAGCGGCCGCCCCGCCTCGTCGGTCAGGTAGAACGAGTCGACGGCCTCCGCGCCCAGCGTGGACACGTGCGCGGTGCGCACCCGCACGCCCGCCCCGTCCAGCGCCCGGCCGATCCGGTGCAACAGCCCGGGGGCGTCGTGGGCGCGGACCTCCAGCACGGTCGCGGTCGCCGAGGCCACCGCCGGCGCCACCGCGACCAGCGGCGGCGGGGTGGGGATGCCCCGGCGGCGCGGGGCGGCGGCGTCCCGCTCGGCGAGGCGGCGGGCGACGTCCAGCGAGCCGTCCAGTGCCCGGCGCAGGTCGGCCCGCAGCCGGGCCGCCTCCGGCAACTCGCCGTACTCGGCCGCCACCCGCCAGGACAGCACCAGCACCGGCCCGGCGCCCACCGGGTCCAGCTCGCGCAGCCCGGCCGAACGGACGGCCAGCCTGTGCAGCGCGAGCACCCCGGCGGCGGTGCCGAGCAGTCCGGGACGGTCCGGGACCGCCAGGTTCAGCTCGACGCCCATCGGCTCGGCGCCCGGCTCCGCCCCCTCCGACCGGGCCCGCAGCGACAGCGCCGGCTGCCCGGTCCGGGCGGCCTCGACCGCCAGCCGCTCCTGCTCGGCGGTCGGCGCCGCCTCGACCGGCGGGACTCCCGCCCCGGCCAGCCGGTCCGCCACCCGGGCCACCAGCCCGTCCACCAGCGAGGCCCGCCAGCCGCTCCACGCGGCCGGCCCGGTGGCCAGCGCGTCCGCCTCGGTGAGCGCGTGCAGCAGCTCCAGCTCCGGCAGGGTGGTGACCGCCTTGGTGATCGCCTCGACGGTGGCCGGGTCGTCCGGATCGCGCCGGGTCGCGGTGTCCACCAGGGTCAGGTGGTGGCGGACCAGTACCGCCAGGGTCTCGGTGTCCTCGGGGCCGAAGCCCATCCGGGCGCCGAGGTCGCGGACGATCACCTCGCCGGCCGCGCTGTGGTCCCCCGGCCAGCCCTTGCCGATGTCGTGCAGCAGCGCGGCGACGAGCAGCAGGTCCGGCCGGGCCACCCGGCGGGTCATCGCGGCGGCCCGCACCGCCGTCTCCACCAGGTGCCGGTCCACCGTCCAGCGGTGCACCGCGTTGCGCTGCGGACGGCAGCGCACCCGCTCCCAGTCCGGCAGCAGCCGGCGGACCAGCCCCTGCGCCTCCAGCGCCTCCCACACCGGGACGGCCGACTCCCCCGCGCCGAGCAGGGTGACCAGCTGCTCGCGCGCCTCGTCCGGCCAGGGCACCGGCAGCGGGCGGCACTCGGCGGCCAGTCGGCGCACCGTGGCGTACGAGACGGTCAGCCCGTTCTGCGCGGCGGCGGCCGCGGCGCGCAGCGGCAGCACCGGGTCGGCGGCGGGGCGGGCGCCCCGGGCGAGCACCGCCTCGCCGTCCTGCTCGACCACGCCCTCGGCGAGCGGCCGCCGCTCGACCGCGCCCCGGGCCACCGCGCCGGTGCCGCGTCCGGAGCCGACGAACCGGATGCCCGGCCGGCGCACCCGCCGGGCCCGGCCGCCGCGGGCCGCGAGCACCCGGTCCACCGCCCGCCAGGTGACGTCGCCCGCGTACGCGATGGTGCGGGCGGCCTCGTAGACCTGGCGCAGCAGGGTGTCGGCGTCCAGCACCCCGAGCCGCTCGGCGACCTGGTCCTGGTCCTGGAGGCTGAGCCGTTCGGTGGCCCGGCCGGTGACCAGGTGCAGGGCGTCGCGCACGTCGGCCAGCCGCTGTGCGGCGGCGTCCAGGCCTTCCCGGGGCGCGTCGGCCAGCCAGGTGGCGGCGATCGCGTCCAGCGCCACGACGTCGCGCAGGCCGCCGCGGGCCTCCTTGAGGTCGGGCTCCAGCAGGAAGGACAGCTCACCGTGCCGTTCGGCCCGCTCGCGGCCCAGCTCTCGAAGCTCCGGCAGGCGCGCGGGGGCACTCGCGCGCCAGTCGGTGAGCACCGCGGCGCGCAGGGCGTCGGTGAGCGCCCGGTCCCCGGCGAGGTGACGGGCGTCCAGCAGGCCGAGCTGGACCTTGAGGTCGGCGGCGGCGACCGAGCGGGCCTGGGCGACGGTGCGCACGGCGTGGTCGAGCCTGGCGCCCGAGTCCCAGACCGGGTACCAGATCCGCTCGGGCAGCTCCCGGGGGATCGGGCCGTCGTGCAGCAGCAGGACGTCCAGGTCGCTGCGTGGGGACAGCTCGCCCCGCCCGTACCCGCCGACCGCGACCAGGGCGACGCGGGGCGGGGCGCCGGCGGCCGCGAGCAGACCGGCCAGCCAGTCGTCGGCGAGCCGGGCGAGCGCCCGGCGGCGGGGGCGGCCGCCCGGGCCGGGGCCGGCCAGCAGCGCGGCCCGGGCGGCGGCCCTGCCCGCGAGGTCGAAGGGGTCCGCGGGGTCGCAGGAGCCACCCGGGACGACGGGGTCGGAGGGCTCGGAGGGGCTGGTCTCGGAGGTCATGCGCGTGGTCCCGTCCGTCGTGCTGCTGAGCCGTCGTGCTGGTGAACCGCCGTGCCGCGCGGGCCGCCGGTGCGGGCGAACCGTCGAGTCGCGCGGGCCGTCGTGTCGTGCGAACCGTCGTGCCGCCGCCCCGACCCTCCGGGCGGGCCGTTCGGCCGGCCGGAGGACGCCGTTGCGCCGTCGGGCGGACCCGCGCACCCGGGGGTGGCAGGTCCGCCGTCCGGCGCGGGGCTACAGGGCGTCCGGGCCGCGCTCGCCGGTCCGGACCCGTACGGCGGTGTCGACCGGAATGCTCCACACCTTGCCGTCGCCGATCTTCCCGGTCCGGGCGGCCTTCACCAGGACGTCGATCAGGTCCTCGGCGTCCTCGTCCTCGACCAGGACCTCGATCCTGACCTTCGGCACCAGGTCCACGGTGTACTCGGCCCCCCGGTACACCTCGGTGTGGCCGCGCTGGCGGCCGTAGCCGCTGGCCTCGGTGACGGTCAGGCCGTGCACCCCGAAGGCCTGGAGGGCGGCCTTCACCTCGTCCAGTCGGTACGGCTTGATCACGGCGGTGATGAGCTTCATCGGGCGTCGACCTCGGTCTTCTTCTCGGCGGGCTTCTCGGCGGGAGCCGCGGCGGCGGACCGCTCGGCGACGGGCTCCGCGGCGGCGGACCGTTCTGCGGCGGGCTTCGCGGCAGCGACGGCCAGGCCCGGCAGGGCCCGGGCCAGGCCCGCCCCCACGGCGCTGAAATCGTAGGCGGACTCGGCGTGTTCGGCCTGGTCGATACCGGCCACCTCGACCTCCCCGGCGACCCGGAAGCCGACCAGCCGGTCGACCGCCTTGGCCAGCAGCCAGGACAGCACGAAGGAGTACGCCGCGACCACCGCCACGCCCATCGCCTGCTTGCCCAGCTGCCCGATCCCGCCCCCGTAGAACAGGCCCTTGACGCCCTGACCGACCCCGCCGGTGGCGAACAGGCCGACCAGCAGCGAACCGATCGCCCCGCCGACCGCGTGCACGCCCACCACGTCGAGCGAGTCGTCGAAGCCCCAGCGGTACTTGAGCGAGACCGCGGCGCAGCAGACCGCACCCGCCACCAGCCCGATCGCCACCGCGCCGAGCGGGCTCACCGAACCGCAGGCCGGGGTGATCGCGACCAGCCCGGCCACCGCACCGGAGGCGGCGCCCAGCGTGGTGAAGGCGCCGTGCTTGAACCTCTCGTAGAGCAGCCAGCCGACCAGCGCCGCACCGGTGGCGACCTGGGTGTTGACCATCGCCATCGCGGCGACGCCGTTGGCCGCCAGCGCCGAGCCCGCGTTGAAGCCGAACCAGCCGAACCAGAGCAGCCCGGAGCCGAGCATCACCAGCGGCAGGCTGTGCGGGCGCATCGGGTCCTTCTTGAAGCCGATCCGCTTGCCCAGCACCAGGCAGAGCGCGAGGCCGGCGACGCCCGCGTTGATGTGCACGGCCGTCCCGCCGGCGAAGTCGATCACGCCGTTGCGGTCGCCCAGCCAGCCGCCGTGGCCGCCGTCGAAGAAGAAGACCCAGTGCGCCACCGGGAAGTAGACGATCGTCACCCAGAGCGCGATGAACAGGCCCCAGGCCGCGAATCTCGCCCGGTCCGCGACGGCGCCGCTGATCAGCGCCGGGGTGATGACCGCGAACATCAGCTGGAAGAGCGCGAAGGCGGTGACCGGGATGGAGCCGGTCAGCTCGTTGAGGCCGAGGCCGCGCATCCCGAGGTGGTCCAGGTTGCCGATCAGCCCGGCGAAGGAGTCGGACCCGAAGCTGAGCGAGTAGCCGTACAGGACCCACAGCACGCTGACGATGCCGAGCGAGAGGAAGCTCATCGCCAGCATGTTCAGCGTGCTCTTGGCCCTGACCATGCCCCCGTAGAAGAAGGCCAGCCCAGGGGTCATCAGCATGACCAGGGCCGCACTGATGAGCACGAAGGCGGTGTCGCCCGCGCTGAAGCCGTCCGGCATCGGCGTCTCCTCTGCGTCCAGGCCGACCCGCGCCCGGGGACCCGTCCCGTGGTGCCACCCGGGGTGTCGGCGTTGAGGAGGAGCGTGCCGAAGGCTGGTTTCGGCCAGTGCGACCGGTTGTTTCACCGCCGTGACGTGTGCGACGCAGGGGTTACGACTGCGTGAACCGCGGCCCCGCGTCCCCGCAGTCCGGCCGCGCGCCGTGCCACCGGCCGCCGGACATACCACCGACCGTGACGGCGGCGGCCGCCACGGTCGGTGGAGCATCCCTCGGAAGACCCTCGGCGGGGCCGGTCGGACCACCGACCGGCGGACCACCGACCGGTCAGACCACCGAGACGAACTCCGGGATGTCCTGGACCACCCGCTCCTTGAGCCGGCTCACCGCGTCCACGCCCTTGAACCGGGCCGCCGCGGCCTCAGTGGTCTTGCGCACCCGGGAGTTCAGCCGCTCCGAGCGCACCTTGGTGGCGATGTCCACCGCCTGCTCGGCCATCACCGCGGCCTGCTCGGCCTCCCTCTGCAGCAGGTGGACGCTGGCCATGCCGATCAGGTTGAAGGCGTACGAGCGCACGTGGTCGGCGTCCTGGCGGAACAGGTCGACCGCGCGCTCCATCACCGGCGCGGACATCGAGGCGTAGAGCTGCGCGTTGTCCGAGTGGTACGCGAGGTCGCGGAAGGAGTGCGCGTTCTCGGCGTTCAGCTCGGCCGGCGAGAAGAACTTCAGCCAGTCCGGCTCCTGGTCCCCGTCCCGGATGTCGGTGAAGGTGTCCTCGGCCAGCCGGACCGCCCGGGCGCAGCGGTTGACCTCGCCGATGGTGGCGTAGGCGCGCGCCTCCATCGCGTACAGCAGGGACTGCTGGCGCGGGGTGGCGGTGTCGCGGCTGCCGTACTGGGCCAGGTGGATGAGTTCCAGGGCGTCCTCGCCCCGGTTGAGGTGGATCATCTGGCGGCTCATGTCGGTGAGGATCAGCGCGCCGAACGGGCGGTCGCCCGCTTCCTTGGCCGCGTGCAGGGCGAGCACGTAGTACTTCTGCGCGCTCGGGTGCATCCCGACGTCGTACGACATCCACCCGGCCAGGTGGGCGAGTTCGGCGGTGAGCCGGAACAGCCGCCTGGTGGTGTCCTCGCTGTACGTCTCCTGGAGCAGGTCGGTGACCTCGTGCAGCTGGCCGACGACGGCCTTGCGGCGCAGCCCGCCGCCGTTCTGCGCGTCCCACTGCCGGAACATGACCGTGGTCTGCTCCAGCAGTTCGAGCTCGGGCTCGGAGAGCCGGCCGGTGAACGCCTCGCCGCCGTTGGCCGCGGTGAGGATCGGGGTGGGGACGCCGGTCGGGCCGGGGGTGAGCCAGCGCTGCATCGGCTCGATCAGCGCGGCGCCCGCGGTCAGCGCCAGCGAGGTGCCGAGGAAGCCCCGGCGGTTGAGCATGAGGTCGCTGCGGGAGTAGTCGCTGATCAGCTGGACGGTCTGCGGGCCGCTCCACGGCAGGTCGACGCCGCCGCCCACGGTCGAGACCGGGATCGCGGCGCGCAGGCCGAGGTCCTCGATCGAGACCACCGAGCCGAACCGCTCGGAGAAGAGTTCCGACATGATCTTGGGAATCGGCTCGCGGGGCTGTTCGCCGTCGAGCCAGCGGCGCACCCGCGAGGTGTCGGTGGACACGTGGTGGGCGCCGATCTGCCGGGCCCGGCGGTTGACCTGACGGGCCAACTCGCCCTTGGACCAGCCGCTGCGGGCGAACCACGTGGTCAGCTTCTCATTCGGTTGCTTCTCTGCCATGGGTAACGTCCCCATCCCGCCCGGCCCCTACCGGGGCCCCCGATCGTGACCGCCCGACGGTTGCGGGCTCTTGCCAGACGTGCCGTGCCTGAGGTGCTGCCGCGCCGCGGCGGCGCCGTACCACAGCGCCCTCGCACTGGTGTGCCATCGTTGCGGACGATCCGTCAGATTCCCAACTCCCGCTCCTCGACGGCCCGGGACAGACTCCTCGACGACATCCGCGTGCTGAACGTAATGCCCCGCGAGGGGCCCGCGGGAGCGGCCCTGGCGAAACGCCACCTTTCGCCACCCCCAGGAGTGAACCGAAGCCCGGGGGCACACGCTTCACTTAGGGAGTCCCGACGGCTCGGCATATGCGGGCCGCCACGTCCCCCGGCGCATCCCGGAGGACCCGGCGGACCTCGCAACCCACCGCAGCCACAGGCGAGTTCACCGTCCACTCGGGACGGCGACAGCCCCACGCACCCGACGATCCGGCATCGGCGCCGCCCCCACAAGGCGGCGCCCGAGGCGCACCGGCGGAACAGGCGCACACCACGCGCTGCGCGCCGCCACTGCACTACGCACCACAGAGCTGACAATCGACACACAGTCACCGTCCCGTAACCATCGGCAACGACAACCTGTTGGGGGAGGCATGGACAACCTGTTCGGCGAACTTCGACTGGGGCACCTGCGGCTGGCACCGCTGGGCGCGCGCCGCCGCACCAAGGTCACCGCGTCCCAGGCCGCCGCGGAGTACACCGGCCGCTGGGGCTGGGCGGTCGCCACCGGCGACCCGGTCACCGGTGCCCCGGTCACCGGCGCCACCGCCCCGACCCGCTGTCCCTGCGGCTCCCCCCGCTGCGCCGCGCCCGGCCCGCACCCCGTGCCCGGCCGCGGCGGCCGGGCCCGCGGCGGCCGCGCCGAGGGCTCGGTGCTGTTCCCCACCGGCCGCGCCTTCGACGTCCTGGACGTCCCCGAGCAGGCCGGGCTCCAGGCCCTGGTCCGGCTGGAGCGGATGGGGACCCAGGTGGGCCCGGTGCTCGCCGTCCCCACCGGCCGGCTCCAGTTCCTGGTCGCCGCCGGCACCGCCCGGCGCCTGCCCGACCTGCTGTACCGGATGGGCTGGGACGACGCCGCGCTCGACCTGGTCTGCCACGGCGAGGGCGGCTACGTCGCCGCCCCGCCCACCGTCCTCGGTTCCCTCGGCCCGGTCCGCTGGCTGCGCCGCCCCACCCGCGACAACGCGGGCTGCCCGCCCGAGGCCCGGCTGCTGCTCGGCACCCTCGCCTACGCCTGCCACCGCAGCCGCGAGCGCACCGCCGAGCCGGCCTGGATGGCCTCCTGACCCGAGCGGCCACCGCCGGGCCGCCGCGCCGGGGCCCGCTCCCCGGGCAGCCGTCCGAGCGGCCACCGCCGGGGCCACCGCGCCGGAACCGGCGCCCCGCCCGGATCCGGGCACGCGAAAGGGCCCGCCCCCCGAGAGGGGAGCGGGCCCTTCCTGCGCTCTTCGTACGCCCTTCGCGCCTTTGCGGCGCGCGCGGGGCGTCAGTCGCCGATCAGCGCGTCCACGAACGCCCCCGGCTCGAACGGAGCCAGGTCGTCCGCGCCCTCGCCCAGGCCGATCAGCTTGACCGGCACGCCCAGCTCGCGCTGGACGGCGACCACGATGCCGCCCTTGGCCGTGCCGTCCAGCTTGGTCAGCACGATGCCGGTGATGTCGACCACCTCGGCGAACACCCGGGCCTGGATCAGGCCGTTCTGGCCGGTGGTGGCGTCCAGCACCAGCAGCACCTCGTCCACCGGGCCGTGCTTCTCGACGACCCGCTTGACCTTGCCCAGCTCGTCCATCAGGCCGGTCTTGGTGTGCAGCCGGCCGGCGGTGTCGATCAGCACGGTGTCCACGCCCTCGGCGATGCCCTCCTTGACCGCGTCGAAGGCGATCGAGGCCGGGTCCCCACCCTCCGGGCCGCGCACGGTGCGCGCCCCGACCCGCTCGCCCCAGGTCTGGAGCTGGTCGGCGGCGGCGGCACGGAAGGTGTCGGCGGCGCCGAGCACCACGGTGCGGCCGTCGGCGACCAGGACGCGGGCCAGCTTGCCGGTGGTGGTGGTCTTGCCGACGCCGTTGACGCCGACCACCAGGACCACCGCGGGGCCCTCCTCGTGCCTGGTCGAGCGGACGGTGCGGTCGGCGTCCTTGCCGACCAGCTCGACCAGCTCCTCGCGCAGCAGCGCGCGCAGCTCGTCGGGGGTACGGGTGCCGAGCACCTTCACCCGGGTGCGCAGCCGCTCGACCAGCTCCTGGGTGGGGGCGACGCCGACGTCGGCGGTGAGCAGCGTGTCCTCGATCTCCTCCCAGGTGTCCTCGTCCAGGTGCTCCCGGGAGAGCAGCGAGAGCAGTCCCTTGCCGAGCGAGTTCTGCGAGCGGGACAGCCGCGAGCGCAGCCGGACCAGCCGGCCGGCGGTGGGCTCGGGAACCTCGACGGCGGGCGCCGCCTCGGCCTCGGCGGGCACGACCTCGGGGGCCTCGACGGCCTCGACGGCCTCGACGGCCTCGGGGGCCTCCGGCGCGCCGGCCTCCGCCGGGAGTTCCACCTCCTCGATGGTGCGGCGGGGCGCCTCGGTCGGCGGCGCGGACTCCTCGCCGACCTGGGGCTCCTGCGGGGTCGGCTTCGGCGCCGTGATGACCGGCGCCTGCGACTTCGGGGGCAGCTGCTGGCGTCGTCTGCCGGAAACGACGAGGCCGGCGATCGCGCCGACGGCGACCACGGCGATGACTACGGCAAGGATCACGTATTCCATAACTGCTCCAGTATCCGCGACCGGAGCCCGGATGGACCGCAGCCGCCCTACACCGACGCGGTTCGTCCGGCTCGCGGCCGGCGCTCCCGGTGCTCTTCGCGCAGCCGCTGGCTGATCACCTGCGAGATGCCGTCGCCCTTCATGGTCACGCCGTAGAGGGCGTCGGCCGACTCCATGGTGAGCTTCTGGTGGGTGATCACGATCAGCTGGGAGCTCTCCCGCAGCTCCTCCATGATCCCGATCAGCCGGCGCAGGTTGGTCTCGTCCAGCGCCGCCTCCACCTCGTCCATCACGTAGAACGGGCTGGGCCGGGCCTTGAAGATCGCCACCAGCAGCGCCACCGCGGTCAGCGAGCGCTCGCCGCCGGACAGCAGCGACAGCCGCTTGACCTTCTTTCCCGGCGGGCGGGCCTCCACCTCGACCCCGGTGGTGAGCATGTTGTCCGGGTCGCTCAGCACCAGCCGGCCCTCCCCGCCGGGGAAGAGCCGGGCGAAGACGCCCTCGAACTGGGCGGCGGTGTCGTGGTAGGCCGAGGTGAACAGCTGCTCGACCCGCTGGTCCACGTCCCGGACGATGTCCAGCAGGTCGCGCCGGCTGCGCTTGAGGTCGTCCAGTTGCTCGCCGAGGAACCGGTGCCGCTCCTCCAGCGCGGTGAACTCCTCCAGCGCCAGCGGGTTGACCTTGCCGAGCTGAAGGTAGGCCTTCTCGGCCGCCCGCAGCCGCTTCTCCTGCTCGGCCCGGACGTACGGGTACGGCTCCCCCGGCTCCTTCCCCTCCTCGGCGGCGACACTGGCGGCGACATCGGCGGACGGCGCCGCGGGCGAGGGCGGGACGGGCTGGTCGGGCCCGTACGAGGCGAGCAGTTCGCCGCCGTCGATGCCGAACTCCTCCAGCGCGCGGGCCTCCAGCTGCTCGATCCGCAGCCGCTTCTCGGCCCGCAGCACCTCGTCCCGGTGCCCGGCGTCGACCAGCTTGTCCAGCTCCTCCTTGAGCCCGCGGCCGTGCTCGCGGTGCTCGCGCAGCTCGTGCTCGCGCTCGGCCCGCGCCTGTTCGACGGCCACCCGCCCGGCGTCCGCCCGGGCCAGCGACACCTCCAGGCAGGCCAGCAGCTGCCGGGCGCCCGCCGCGACGGCGTTCGCCACCGAGGCGTCGTGCTCGGCGCGCCGGCGGCGCTCGGCGGCCCGGGCGCGCGCCTCGCGTTCGGCGTGGGCGGCGCGGTCCAGCTGGTCGGCCCGGCCGGCCAGGGCGCGGACCCGTTCCTCGTGGGTGCGCACCGCGAGCCGGGCCTCCAGCTCGGCCTGCCGGGCGGCGCTCGCGGCCTCGGCCAGGCGCTGCTGTTCGGCGGTGTCCGGCTCGTCCTGGCCCGCCCGGGCCGAATCCTCGGCGGCGGCCAGGCGCTGTGCCAGTTCCTCGGCGCCGTCGAGCAGTTCGGTCAGCCCCTGCTCGGCCCGCGCGGCGGCGGCCGACAGCCGCTCGGCCTCCCCGGCGGCGGCGCGGGCCTGCCCGCCGAGCCGGCCGAGTGCCCCGGCGACCTGGGCCCGTTCCTTCTCTGCCTGCCGCCTCCGCTCGGCCAGTTGCTCCACCTCGGCGGCCGACTCCCGCCGCCGTTCGGCGAGTTCGGCCAGCCGCTCGGCCGACTCGGCGCAGCGCTCGGTGAGTTCCCCGATCGCCCGGGCCGCCTCGTCCACCGCCGCCTGGGTCTCCAGCAGGCTCGGCGCACCGCCGGACCCGCCCTGGGCGAAGCCGGCGCCGAGCCGGTCCCCGTCCGCGGTGACGGCGCAGACTCCGGGCTGCGCGGCGGTCAGCCGCAGCGCCTGATCCAGGTCCTCGACCACCGCCACCCCGGCCAGCAGCCGCCGGACCGCACCGAGCAACTCCTCGGGCCCGTCCACCAGTTCGGCCGCCCAGCGGGCTCCGTCCGGCAACTCCCCCGCCGCCTGCGCCACCTCGGCGGCGCCGGCGATCAGCAGCGCGGCCCGGCCGGCGTCCTCGGCCCGCAGCAGCCGCAGCGCCCCGGCGGCGGCGGACGGCGAGTCGACGGCCACCGCGTCGGCCACCGGGCCGAGCGCCGCGGCCAGCGGCACCTCGTACCCCGCCTCGATCCGCAGCAGCGCGGCCGCCGGGCCGAGCACCCCGCCCAGCCGCTCCCCCGCCTCCAGCAGCGCGCCGGTGCCGTCCTTGCGGCGCAGCCCGAGGGAGAGCGCCTCGTGCCGCGCGGTCAGGGCGGCCCGCTCGCGCTCGGCGGCGCCGGCCGTCTCCCGGGCCGCGGCCAGCCCCTCCTCCACGGCGGCCAGCCGCTCGCGCGCCCGCCGGTACCCGGCCTCGGCCTGCTCGTCGTCCCCGGTCGCGCCGTCCACCTGCTGCCGGAGTTCGTCCAGCTCGGCCCGGGCGGACTCGGCGCGCAGCAGCGCCTCGTCCCTGGCCTCGGCGAGCCGGCCGATCTCGGCCTGCGCCGCGGCGGCCCTGGAGCGGGCGGCGGCGGCCTGCCCCTGCAGCCGGGCCAGGCCTTCCCGGCGGTCGGCGATGGCCCGGGCGGCGTCGCGCAGCCGGCGCTCCTCGTCGGCCAGCTCCCGCTCCAGCCCGTCCTTGCGCTCGACCGCCTCGGCCAGCGCGTACCGGGCCTCCTCCAGCGCCCCGGTCAGCGCGGCCTCCTCCTCGCGGACCCGCCCGGCCTCCTGTTCCAGGTCCTCGGGGTCGCGCCCGCGCCGCTCCTCGCCCCGGTCCCCGGCGACGGCGTGCCGGGCGCGGGCCTCGGCCAGCCCGATGGTGCCGCGGGTGCGCTCGGCGAGCGCGGAGAGCCGGTACCAGGTCTGCCGGGCGGTCTCCAGGCCGGGTCCGAGCCGCTGGACCTGCGCCTCCAGGACGCTCTCGCGCTGCACCGCGCGGGCCAGTTCCTGCTCGACGGTGGTGCGGCGCAGGCGCAGCGCCAGTTCGTCCGCGATCTCGGCCTCGACGGCCCGGCGGAGCGTGCACAGGTCGTCGGCGAGCAGCCGCAGCCGGGCGTCGCGCAGGTCGGCCTGGATGCCGGCGGCCCGGCGGGCGATCCGGGCCTGCCGGCCGAGCGGCCCGAGCTGGCGGCGCAGTTCGGCGACCAGGTCCTGGACCCGGTTGAGGTTGGCCTGCATCGCGTCCAGCTTCCGCAGCGCCTTCTCCTTGCGCTTGCGGTGCTTGAGGACGCCGGCCGCCTCCTCGATGAAGGCGCGCCGCCCCATCGGGTCGGCGTGCAGCACGGAGTCCAGTTGCCCCTGCCCGACGATGACGTGCATCTCGCGGCCGATACCGGAGTCGGAGAGCAGTTCCTGGATGTCCAGCAGGCGGCAGGTCTCGCCGTTGAGCGCGTACTCGCTGCCGCCGTTGCGGAACATGGTCCGGGTGATGGTCACTTCGGCGTAGTCGATCGGCAGGGCGCCGTCGCCGTTGTCGATGGTGAGGCTGACCTCGGCGCGGCCGAGCGGGGCGCGCCCGCTGGTCCCGGCGAAGATGACGTCCTCCATCTTGCCGCCGCGCAGCGACTTGACCCCCTGCTCGCCCATCACCCAGGACAGCGCGTCCACCACGTTCGACTTGCCGGAGCCGTTCGGGCCGACGACGCAGGTGATGCCGGGCTCGAAGCGCAGGGTGGTACTGGAGGCGAAGGACTTGAACCCGCGCAGCGTCAGGCTCTTCAGGTGCACGCGGCCGGTCTCCTCGATCACTCAGGACAGGAACCGACTTTATCCGGCGCCGGACACGACGAAGGGACGCCACATCCGGGCGTCCCTTGCAAGCTGCGTCCCTTTCGGGGCGGCTCAGTGCACAGCGGCGTCGATCTGCGAGGACCGGGCGGGACTCAGGTGAGAGCCGGCTCCCGCTGATCCAGATCGATGCTGTTGAGCAGCGAGTGCTCGTCAGCGACAGCGGTCAGAGCGTCGTTCTCAGCCTGCATCCGAAGGAGCTCGGCTTCAAGGTCCTGGACGCGCTGCTGAAGCCGTCGCATCTCGGAGAGCATTCGCGGGTCGGGGCCGCCGACGTACCCGAGAAGCGCCTTTGCCATGATGAATGGTCCTCCACGCTGAGTGACCGAACCGGAACGGTCCAGGTCTAGGGGGAAGGGGGACGCACGCGCGGCGCGTCACCGGAAGTGCTGGCTGGGCACTACGGCACAACCACCGTGAGCTGGGCTCACGGGGGCATGCGCCTGCCGGGAGAACGCGGTCGTGTGCGCGGGCTTCCAGCGTCTCACCAAAGACGGAAAGGGTCAACACGATCACCGCACGCTACCGCGCCCCTGTCACCTGCCCGGCGGTGTCGTCACGCCTGGGGGGTCTCGGGACGGGTCCACCATGTGCTCGTGGATCATCGTTCGATGCGGAGTCAACCACGAGTCTGCCCGGATGGCAACCTCGTGACACCGCCGGTTCCGGATCTTTTCCCGGAACGCCGCACCCCGGTTCGCCGGAGCTCCGGCCCGGGGCGGCTCAGCGGATCTCGAAACCCTCGTAACCGGGGCCGACGGCCGTCCAGATCTCGGTGACCCCGCTGACGTTCCCCGGGGTCCCCGGGCCGCGCAGCCGGGCCAGCAGTTGCTCGCAGTCGGCCGCGAGTCCCTCGGCCACCACCTGCACCCGGCCGTCGCCGAGGTTGCCGGCGTAGCCGGTCAGGCCGATCTCCAGCGCCCGTGCCCTGGTCCACCAGCGGAACCCGACCTGCTGGACCTTCCCCCGGACCCAGGCGGTCACCCGGACCGGTTCCTCACTGTGGGCGTCGCGACCGTGCATGCCCCTGACCTTAGGACACGCCCCGGCGGCCCGCGCGCCCGGCCACCGCCCGGCCGACCCGCCCCGCGCACGCCGGCCGGGACGAGGACGTCAGCGGCCCCGCCGGTGCTCCGGCGGGGCCGCTGACGTGGACGGTCGGTGCTGCGGGTTACCAGTCCCCGCCGCCGAAGTCGCCGCCGCCGCCGAAGTCGCCACCGCCGCCGAAATCGCCGCCGCCGAAGTCGGCCGGGTTGAAGTCGGCGCCGGTGTAGTCGCCGCCCTCGTACTGGTCCTGGTAGCCGCCGCCCGTCATCGGCGCCGCCGCGTAGGCCGGGGAGCTCATCATCGAGCCGAGCATGGTGCCGACCAGCAGGCCGGGCAGCAGGCCGCCGCCGAAGCCGCTGTAGTAGCCGCCCGCGTACGGGGCGTACGCCGGGCCGGCGTTCCAGTACGGCTGCGGGCCCTGGTCGGTGTCGACGGTGCGGATCGCCGGGTCGAGGCCGGCCGCCACGCGGTCCGCGTCGGCCTGGCAGACCGGCACGGAGCGGGGGGAGCCGCCGGCCGGGGCCCAGTCCACGTCCTTGACGGACGGGCCGTGCCGCGGGTCCATGAAGCACGGGGGACGGCGCTCGGGCAGCGGCCGCCTGTCCCGCCGGGCGGCCAGGGTGGCCAGCGAGAAGCGGCCGTCCTCGATCGCCTCGGTGACCTGCTTGACGTCCTCGGGCTTCTTCGCCTCGTCCATCAGCCGCTTGGACTTCTCGTACGAGTCCAGGGCGTGGCTGTAGTCGGTGCGCTGGACGTCGTCGGCGTCGGCCGCGGCCGGGCTGAAGTCGAGCCGCTCCAGTTCGACGCCGAAGGCGGTGATGTCCTCGTCCACGACCCGGCGCAGCTGCTCCAGCTCGGCCCGGGCCTGCTCCTCCTTGCGCTTCTTGGCGCGGCGGAACAGCAGGAAGACGCCGGTGCCGGCGAGCGCGACCAGCACGAGCGGGATGACCACCCAGGCGATCGAGGTGCTGTGGTTGACCCCGGTGCCCTTGGTCTGCGGGGCGGCCTGGTCGACGAAGGAGTTCAGGGTGGCGTCGATGTCGCCGCCGTTCGACCGGAAGGCCGCCCCGGCGATGCGCTGCGGCTGGCCCGCGCCCATCGCGCCGCGGTCGCCGCCGGCGTCGAACTTGTCGCCGTGCCAGACCGCGTAGACGCCGTCGATGCCCACCAGGGTGCGGAGGTCCTGGAGGTTGCTCTTCGCGTAGGCCGGAGAGTCGGGGATCACCGCGATGAAGATCGGCTTGTCGGCCTTGTCGATCTTCTTGGTCAGGGCGTCGGCCCGGTCCTGGCCGAAGCGGCTCGTCATGGCCGGGTCGACGTAGACCCGGCCCTTCTTCAGGGAGGCCGCGGCGTCGCTCAGTCCGCCGGCCGCCGAGGCCGCGGGCGCCAGCAGGAGCAGCAGCCCGAGCAGCGCCGCCACCAGGGCAAGCGGCCCGGCGCCCCGGGAACGTCGTGCAAGGGTTCTCATGCCCCCGACGCTACCGTGACCGGCCCCGGAGCACGCCATACCCTTCGCATACTGGTACTGACAAGGCTCCCCGCCGTCCGCCGGGGCCGCTCCCCTCCTCGGGGATGATGTTTCCCCAGGCCGTCCCCGAGACAGGGCCCGCGCGGGAACCGGCTGCGGCCCCCGGACGTACGTTCCGGCAGGCCCGGCCCGGTTCCGGGGTACTCCGGGGGGCGTGCCGACCGTACCGTGCGAACGGGCATAGTGGTCCCGAACCACCGGCCCCATTGCCCTTTCTTTACTCAGCCAATCCTTGACTCGACTCCCGATCGGAGCACTCGGTGATCATCGGCCTCGTCACCGCCGTGGCGGCATCCGCCTGCTACGGCACCGGCTCGGTCCTCCAGGCCGTCGGATCCCGCCGCTCCGCCCGGGAGGAGGCCGCCAAGGGCGCCACCACCTCGACCACCGAGCACGGCGGCCCGAGCCTGTCCTCGACCGCGAAGGCCGCCGTCACCTGGGAGTTCATCCTCGGCACGGTGCTCGACCTGATCGGTTTCGGGCTCGGCGCGCTGGCCGCCCGGCTGCTGCCGCTGTTCCTCTCCCAGACCATCATCAGCGCCAACCTGGTGATCACCGCGGTGCTCAGCATCAAGCTGCTGGGCATCCGGCTCAAGCAGCTGGAGTGGGCCTCGATCGCCGTTCTCTGCTCCGCGCTGGTGCTGCTGGCCGTCTCGGCCGGACCGGAGGGCGGCCACCACGTGGCGATGTCCTTCCACTGGTGGCTGCTGATCATCACCACCGTGCTGCTGGTCGGCGGCAGCCTGCTGGTGCGGCGGATGGGCGCCAACGGCGCGATCGTCGCCGGCCTGCTCTCCGGCCTCGGCTTCGGCGCCCTGGGCGTCGGGGTGCGCATCCTCAACGGCATCGAGCCGTTCGACATCGGTTCGCTGCTCTCCGACCCGGCGCTGTACGCGGTCCTGGTCGGCGGCATCGGCGGGATGTACATCCACACCGTGGCGCTCCAGATCGGCTCGGTCAACGGCGCGACCGCCGCGCTGGTGGTCGGCGAGACGGTGCTGCCCGGCGCGGTCGGCGTGCTCTGGCTCGGCGACTCCTCCAAGGCCGGCCTGGGCTGGCTCGGCGTGATCGGCTTCCTGCTCGCGGTGGTCGCCGCGGTCGGGGTGGCCTACTTCGGCCAGGACACCCACGGCACGCCCGGGGAGCCGGCCGCCGAGGAGCCCGAGCTCACCCGCAAGTAGCGCGGGGCCTCAGCCCCCGCTGCGGGTGCGCGGCACGCGCTGGCAGCGGGGGCAGAAGTAGCTGGAGCGGTTCATCCAGGCCGCCCGCCGGATCGGGGTGCCGCAGCGGCGGCAGGGCTCCTGCTCGCGGCCGTAGGCGTCGAGGTCCCGGGAGAAGTAGCCGCTCTCGCCGTTCACGTTGACGTAGAGGCTGTCGAAGCTGGTGCCGCCGACGGCGAGCGCCGCGGTCATCACGTCCCGGGCGTCGGCCAGCAGCAGCAGGGCCTGCGGGCGGGTGAGCGTCGCGGTCGGGCGGTCGTAGTGCAGCCTGGAGCGCCACAGCGCCTCGTCGGCGTAGATGTTGCCGACGCCGCTGATCAGGGTCTGGTCGAGCAGGGCGCGCTTGACGGTGGTCCGCTTGGCGCGCAGCGCGGCCGCGAAGGCGGCGTCGTCGAAGCGCGGGTCGAGCGGGTCGCGGGCGATGTGCGCGATCGAGACCGGGGTGCCCTCGGGGTCCCCGTCCTCGGCCTCCTCGACCGCCAGGCCGCCGAAGGTCCGCTGGTCGACGAAGCGCAGTTCGCGCCCGCCGTCGGCGAAGCGCAGCCGCACCCGCAGGTGCGTCTCGTCGGGTACGGACGGGTCCTGGACGAGGAGTTGGCCGCTCATCCCGAGGTGGCCGATCAGCGAGAATCCCGCCCCGGTGCCGGCCAGCGGCACCCACAGGTACTTGCCGCGCCGCTGCGCGGTGCCGAGGGTGGTGCCGGTCAGCCGGGCGGTGAAGTCGGCCGCGCCGGCCGGCTGGCGGCGCACCGCGCGCGGGTGCAGCACCTCGACGTCGGCGACGGTCCGCCCGGCGACCCAGTTGGCCAGACCACGGCGGACGACCTCGACCTCGGGAAGTTCGGGCACGGGAAGACGCCTCCTGCTCGGTACGGTTCGGCAGGAGTGAAGGCTACTCGGAGGTCACGCCCCGGCGGGCAGCCGGTCGGCGTACTTGTCCTTGATCGCGCGCCAGGCGCTCTCGGCGGCCTTCTGCTCGGCTTCCTTCTTCGAGCGGCCGACGCCGCTGCCGAAGTCCTCGCCGGCCACCCGGGCCGCCGCGGTGAAGGTCTTCTCGTGGTCCGGACCGGATTCCATGACCACGTACTCGGGCACTCCGATGCCCACCGAGGCGGTGAGCTCCTGGAGACTGGTCTTCCAGTCCAGGCCGGCGCCCAGCTGGGAGGACTCCTCGATCAGCGGGTCGAACAGTCGGTGGACGAACTCGGTGGCCGCGTCCAGGCCCTGGTCCAGGTAGACGGCGCCGATCACGGCCTCGACGGTGTCGGCGAGGATCGACGACTTGTCGCGGCCGCCGGTGCCCTCCTCGCCCTTGCCGAGGCGGATGAACGTGCCGAGCTCCAGGCCGCGGCCGACGTCCGCGAGCGCGCGGGAGTTGACCACCGCGGCGCGCAGTTTGGCGAGCGTGCCCTCCGGGACGTCCGGGTGGACGCGGTAGAGGGTGTCGGTCACCACGAGGCCCAGCACCGAGTCGCCGAGGAACTCCAGGCGCTCGTTGGTGGGCAGCCCGCCGTTCTCGTACGCGTACGAGCGGTGGGTCAGGGCACGTACCAGAAGGGCGCGCTCGAGCGTGTACCCGAGGCGCCCTTCCAGGACGTCGTATTCGGTCGAAGCCGGCCCGCCGGCCTTGCCGCCGCCCGAAGAGGAACCCTTCGGGGTGGTGGACGCCTTGCGGGTGGAGTTACCGTCCGACATCGATCCGTACACCCCGCCGATCAGACCGAGAGGACCTGGCGACGGTTGTACGTGCCGCAGCTCGGGCACGCGATGTGGCCCAGCTTCGGCTCGTGGCAGCGGTCGCACGCCACGAGGGCCGGGACAACGGCCTTCCAGTTGGACCGACGGTGGCGCGTGTTGCTGCGCGACATCTTCCGCTTCGGAACAGCCACGGCTACTTCTCCTGGTTCTCGGCGAGACCCTCACGGGTGTCGCTGTTCTTAGATCCGTCACCCTCGTCGCCGGGGGCGGCGGAGAGTCCCTGCAGAGCCGCCCACCGGGGGTCGACGGCATCGTGGTGGTGCGCCGGGTCGTCGCTCAGGCGCGCTCCGCACTCGGAGCACAGGCCCAGGCAGTCTTCCTGGCACACCGGCTGCAGCGGCAGTGCGAGCACCACCGCGTCACGCAGCACCGGCCGGAGGTCGAAGAAGTCGCCCTCCAGACGGTAAGTCTCTTCTTCCGAGTCCTCGTCGAGGTCCTCGGCCCCGGCGGTCCGGGCGCGGTGGCGCTCGTCGGACTCCGGGTAGTAGTACAGCTCCTGGAAGTCCACGTCGATGTCGAACTCGACGGGCTCCAGGCACCGGACGCACTCGCCCTCGACCCGGGTCTCGGCGGTGCCGGTGACCAGCACGCCCTCGACCACGGACTCCAGGCGGATCTCCAGCTCGATCGGGCTCTTCTCCGGCACGCCGATCACGTCGATGATCCCGAAGCCCTCCGGGGCCTCCAGGGTCCGGCTCACCTTGCGCATCGAGCCCGGACGCCGACCGAGCTCGTGCGTGTCGAACACGAGGGGGTCGCGGTGGTCGAGGCGGTTCAAGGTGTCCTGACTTCCATAGGAATCAACGAGGGAGTCCCCATACAGGTCGGCTTTGCGAGGGCAAGCCAACGGCCGGACATGGGGAGGCCGGAGTGGTCAGACTACCGGAGTCTCCCGTCAGGCCCAACTTCGGTCCCGTCGGGAGACTCCGCCGCGGCCGTGCCGGGGCCGGTTCAGCGGCCTCCGAGCTCCCGCAGCCTGGTCATGTCGATCATGCTGGTGTCGAAGAAGCTGGTCTCGTCCAGACCCTGCCCCTGCGCCTGGCCCTGGCCCTGCTGCTGGCCCTGACCCTGGCCCTGGCCCTGCTGCTGGTGCGGCACGGCCGGCGGGGTGGCCGGCGGCTGGGGGTAGGCGTAGCCGTCGTACGACTGCGCGGCGTAGCCCTGCTGCTGCTGGGGATATCCGTAGCCACCCTGCTGCTGGTCCGGGTAGCCCTGCTGCTGGTAGCCGTCCTGCTGCCCGCCCCACTGGGCGTTGTACGGGTCGCCCTGGCCGGCCGGGTCGTAGCCGCCGCCGTACACCTCGGCGTACTGCCCGCCGGGCTGCTGGGCGGCCGCGTACTGGTCGGTGCCGGGGGCCTGCCAGCCGGCCGCGGCCGGGGTCTGCTCCGGCCAGGTCTGCTGCTGCGGGACGTCCTCGCGGTACCAGGCGATGTCCCCGCCGTCGGGGTCGTGGGCGAAGCCCGCCGCCACCGCCTCGGCCCGCTCCTTGGCCTCCTGGGCCTGGTCGGCGGCGGCCAGGTAGGCGCCCAGCTCGTCGATGGGCCGCTTGCCGAGCAGCTTGTCCCGGCCCTTGCCGACCGCCTCCAGGGTGGCGCCGAGCACGTTCTCCAGGGTGGCGAGCTTCACATCGACGTACTCGTCCACCTCGGGGCTCGGGCTGATCCGCTGCGGGCGGAACTCCTCGCCGTCGCCCTCGCCCTCGGACTCGGTCTCGAAGACGCTGGAGTCGCCGCGCAGCTTGGTGCGGCCGCGGCCGACCGCGCCGAGCGTCTTGGTCAGCACGACCTCGAAGTTGGCGAGCTTGCTGTCCACGTAGTCGTCGGCCTCGGCCCGCTTGGCGTCGACCTCGGCGCGCGCCTCGGCGAGGATCCGCTCGGCCTGGGCCTGGGCCTGGCGGACCACCTCGGTGTCCGAGATCAGCGAGCCGCGCTCGGCGTGCGCGCCCTGGATGATCCGCTCGGCCTCGGCCTGGGCACCCGCCACCACCTGCTCGTGGTCGGCCATCACCGACTGGGCCTGGGCGAGTTCGGCGGGCAGGGCCGACCTGAGGTTGTTGAGCAGGCCGATCAGCTCGGCCCGGTTCACCACGCAGGAGGCCGACATCGGCATCGAGCGGGCGTTCTCGACCGCCGCCACGATCTCGTCGACCTTGTTCTGCACGTCCACGGGGCTTCGTCTTTCCGTGTGCCGCCGACGGTCCGGCGGAGGCAGGCCCGACGCGGTGAACCTCACCGCGGGGCAGGAGTACAGACTGTACGGCCCCTGCCGGGCGGGGTCACAACGCCTGCGCCGAACCGGTCTGCCGCCCACGGGACAATCCATGACGAACCGGCAGAAGCGGACAGGCGGCGCCTACTGCTCGGCCTTGCGCTCCGCGATCCGCTCCACCAGTTGGCGGTGCACCGTCTCCGGCAGCAGGTGCGAGACGTCGCCGCCGTACGAGGCGACCTCCTTGACCAGCGTCGAGGAGAGGAAGCTGTACGTCGGCGAGGTCGGCACGAACAGCGTCTCCACCCCGGTCAGGCCGTGGTTCATCTGGGCCATCTGGAGCTCGTAGTCGAAGTCGCTGACCGCGCGCAGGCCCTTGATGATCGCGGGGATGTTGCGCTCCCGGCAGAAGTCCACCAGCAGGCCGTGGTGCGACTCGACCACCAGGTTCCCGAAGCCGGAGGTGACCTCCTCGATCAGGCCGATCCGCTCCTCGACGGTGAACATGCCCTGCTTGTTCCGGTTGATCAGGACCGCGACATGCACCACGTCGTACAGCTTCGAGGCCCGCCCGATGATGTCGAGGTGGCCGTTGGTGATCGGGTCGAACGACCCAGGACAGACGGCTCGGCGCATGGCGTGTGTGCTCCCTCGTGGGGTGACGGCTGCTGCGGGCCGCGGCCCGCTACTTCTGCTCACCGGCCGCGGCGGCGGCGCGACCGTACCAGAGCGTGCCCTCGCCGTAGCGGCGGGAGCGCAGTTCCTCGAAACCCCCGGGCCAGTCGAACCCACCGCCGCGGGTGCTGCGCTCCACGGTGACGAGTGCGTCGTCCGCGAGCCAGCCCCCGGCCAGGAGTGTGATCAGCATCTCGCGGACCTCCTCGTCCGTCACCACGTACGGCGGGTCGAGGAAGACCAGGTCGTACGGGCTCTGCGGGGGCGGTCCGGCGATCACCTTCTCCGCCCTGGCGGCCCGCACCTCGGCCCCGGGCAGGCCGATCGTCCGGACGTTCTCCCGGATCACCCGGGCCGCCTGGCCGTCCGCCTCGACCAGCAGGACGTGCTCGGCGCCGCGCGACAGCGCCTCCAGTCCGACCGCGCCCGATCCGCCGAACAGGTCCAGCATCCGGATCCCCTGCAGGGTGCCGCGCAGCGCCTCCAGGGTGGAGAACATCGCCTCGCGGGCCTTGTCGGAGGTCGGGCGGGTGCCCCGGCCGGGCGGTACGGCCAGTCGGCGGCCGCCGGCCGCCCCGGCGATCACGCGGGTCATGGTGGTGGGAGGTCCTTTCGTCGCTGCCCGACCACGCTATACGGCGCAGGCCCCGCCGGGCTTACCGGCGGGGCCTGCGGGGAGTACGGGTCAGCTCGCCTCGGAGCCCGCCGCCTGGGGCGGCAGGGCCGCGCCGAGCAGGGCCGGCGAGGCGTAGCGGGACCAGGACAGGCAGCCGTCGGGCGGGCAGAACTCGGGGCGGCGCGGGTCGTGCCCGAGCTCGCGCAGCTTGGTCCGGACGGAGTCGGGCGTGCGGCCGAACCGGGCGGCGATCCGGGCGATGGTCTCGCCGTCGTGGAAGCGCCGGACCAGTTCCTCCTCGTGCTGCGGCACCCAGGGGGCGCCGTGGCCGGGGTACAGCTCGCGCAGCACGTCGCGGTCGGGGATGGGCTCGGAGACGTCGGCGACGATCGCCAGCGCCCGCAGCGCGCGGTTGAGTGCGATCCGCAGCGAGGCGACGTCCTCGACCGGCAGGCGGAGCTTGCCCGAGGCGAGCGGTGCGGCGGCCGCCCCCTCGCGCCAGCCGGTCAGGGTGAGGGTGACCTCGCGGTCGTCGTCGCTGGCGAGTTCGATCCGGAAGACCTTGTCGCCCAGCGGGAGCTCGTTGAGATGACGGAATGCCATGGCATGACCCCCAAGTGTCGTGCCAGGTACGCACCTTGGAGGTGCGTCCTGAACAACTCCATTCTCTCCCGGGGGTCTGACAATCCGACCCTCGAAGGGCCGCTCAGCCCTTCTCCATGTAGGCCGCGCGGTCCTCGTCGAGCAGGCTCTCCAGCGCGGTGCGCAGCTCCGGGTGGGCGGCCAGGTCCGGGTCCTCGGCGACCAGCCGGGTGGCCTCGGTGCGGGCGGTGAGGATGACCTCCTCGTCCTCCAGCACCGAGAGCACCTTGAGCGAGGACTTCACCCCGGACTGGGCCTGGCCCAGCACGTCGCCCTCGCGGCGCTGTTCGAGGTCGATCCTGGACAGCTCGAAGCCGTCCAGGGTGCCCGCCACCGCGTCCAGCCGGGCCCGCGCGGCGCTGCCCCCGGGCATGTCGCTGACCAGCAGGCACAGGCCCGCCGCGCTGCCGCGGCCGACCCGGCCGCGCAGCTGGTGGAGCTGGGAGACGCCGAAGCGGTCGGCGTCCATGATGACCATCGCGGTGGAGTTGGGGACGTTGACGCCGACCTCGATCACCGTGGTGGCGACCAGCACGTCCACCTCGCCGGCCGTGAACCGGCGCATCACCTCGTCCTTGGCCTCGGGCGCGAGCCGGCCGTGCAGGATCTCCACCCGCAGGCCGCTCAACGGGCCCTTCGCCAGCTTCTCGGCCGTCTCCACCACCGAGAGCGGGGGCCGCCGTTCGTCGCTCGCCGCGCCCTCGTCGCCGACCTCCTCGAAGTCCTCCACGGCGGCCTTGCGGCGCTTCTTCCCCGGGCCCGCCGCCGGCTCCTCGTCCCCGATCCGGGGGCAGACCACGTACGCCTGGTGGCCCTTGGCGACCTCCTCGCGGACCCGCTCCCAGGCCCGGGTGAGGAAGTTGGGCTTCTCCAGCGCCGGGACGACATGGGTGGAGATCGGCGAGCGGCCGGCCGGCAGCTGGTCCAGGACGGAGGTCTCCAGGTCCCCGAAGACCGTCATCGCGACGGTGCGCGGGATCGGGGTGGCCGTCATCACCAGCAGGTGCGGCGGCTGATCGCCCTTGGCACGCAGCGCGTCCCGCTGCTCGACGCCGAAGCGGTGCTGCTCGTCCACCACGACCAGGCCGAGGTCCTGGAACTGCACCTTGTCCTCGATCAGCGCGTGGGTGCCGATGGCGATCCCGGCGTCCCCGCAGGCCATGTCGAGCAGCGCCTGCCGGCGGGCGGGGACGCCCATCGAGCCGGTCAGCAGCACCACCCGGGTGCCGAGGTCGGAGCCGCCGAGCATGCCGCCCTCGGCGAGGTCCCCCATCATCTCGACGATCGAGCGGTGGTGCTGCTGGGCGAGCACCTCGGTGGGCGCCAGCAGCACCGCCTGGCCGCCCGCGTCCACCACGGCGAGCATGGCGCGCAGCGCGACCAGGGTCTTCCCGGACCCGACCTCGCCCTGGAGCAGCCGGTGCATCGGGTGGTCGGTGGCGAGGTCGGCGGCGATCTCGGCGCAGACGGACCGCTGGCCCTCGGTGAGGGTGAACGGCAACCGGGCGTCGAAGGCGTCCAGCAGGCCGCCCTCGCGCGCCCGGCGCGGCTTGGCGGGCAGGGCGGAGTCGGCGGCCCGGCGCTGCGCGAGGGCGACCTGGAGCACGAAGGCCTCGTCCCAGCGCAGCCGGCTCTGGGCGCGCTCGCGGTCGGCGTGGCCGCGCGGGCGGTGGATCAGTTCCAGCGCCTCGGGCAGCGGGATCAGGTCGTGCCGCTCGCGCAGTTCGGCGGGCAGCGGCTCGCCGACGTCGCCGAGGTGCTTGGTGAGCGCGGTCTCGATGCAGATCGACAGCTTCCAGCTGGGCATCTGCGCGCTGGCGCCGTACACCGGGATGAGCCGGCCGGCGAACTGCCGCGCGGCGTCCGACCCCGTGTCCTCGTCGAGCAGCTGGTAGTCCGGCGAGACCAGCTGGCGGGTCCGGTTGAAGACCCCGACCTTTCCGGCGAACAGGCCCTGGGCACCGGCCTTGAGCTCCTTCTGCCGCCAGCCCTGGTTGAAGAAGACCAGCGAGAGCCGGCTGCGGCCGTCGGTGACCACGACCTCCAGCCGGTCGCCCTTGCGGCCGCGGAACGGGATCAGGGTGACCTTCTCGATCCGGGCCAGCACCGTGACGTGCTCGTCGACCTCCAGCTCGTCCAGGCTGGTGAGCTGGCCGCGTTCGACGTAGCGGCGCGGGTAGTGGTGCAGCAGGTCCCCGACCGTGCGCAGCTTGAGACTGTCGGCGAGCACCTTCGCGGTGCGGTCGCCGACGAGCTTGGTCAGTGGTTCATCGAGAGCGCCCATCAGGCCCCTGTTTACACCAAGGGGCGGACAGAACGGCGGCTACTCCACCCCGATGAGCAGCGGCGCCGGTTCCTGCCCGCCGTGGAAGACCACCGCGTCCACCTCGGGCCGGCGGTGCCGCACGTGGGCGACCAGCCGCTCGGCGAGCGCCTCCTCGGTGCCCTCGCCGAGGATCAGGGTGACGAGTTCGCCGCCCGCCCCGAGCATCCGGTCCAGCACGCTCTCGCCGACCTCGGCCAGCCCGGCGCCGATCACCGCGACGTCGCCGTCGATCAGCCCGAGCACGTCCCCGGCCTGGCAGACCCCGGCCATCGTCCAGGACTCCCCCTCGGCGACGGCCAGTTCCGCGTACCGGGTGGCCCCGGCGGCGGAGGTCATGGCGACCACGTCCTCGTCGAAGCGGCGGCCGCCCTCGTGCACCGCGAGCGCCGCCAGTCCCTGCACCGGCGAGCGGGTGGGCAGGACGGCGATCCGCACCCCCTCCTCGCGCAGCTGGTCGGCGGCGGCGCCGGCGGCGGCCCGCAGCTCCGGGTCGTTCAGCAGCAGGACGACCTCGCGGGCGGCCGAGCGGCGCACCGCGGCGGCGAGTTCGGCGCTGGCCGGCGGGCGGTCCGGGTCGGCGTGCAGGACGACGGCGCCGGCCTGTTCGCAGAGCTCGGCCAGGCCCTCGCCGGAGACCACCGAGAGCACCGCCCGGGCCCGCTTCTCGCGCTCGCCGGGCTCGGCGACGGTGCCGGAGCGGGCGGCGGCCTCGGCGAAGTGGGTGATCCGGATCTGGTGCGGGCGCCCGGCCCCGACGCCGGCCTCCACGGCGGCGCCCGCGTCGTCCACGTGGACGTGCACGTTCCACAGGCCGTCGCCGCCGCCGACCACCAGCGAGTCGCCGAGCTCGCCGAGCCGCTCGCGCAGCGCGGGCAGCGCCTCGTCGGGGGCGTCCAGCAGGTAGATGACCTCGAAGGCGGGGTGGCCGGGGCCGGGCGGCCGCAGGTGCGTCTCGCAGCTCTCGACGGCCCGGACGTCCCCGCGCAGCGCGACCGGCCCCATCGGCTGCTGCCCGGCGACGGCGTCGGCGAGCGCGCCGAGGACGGCCACCAGGCCGCGCCCGCCGGCGTCCACGACCCCGTTCTCGGCCAGCACGGCGAGTTGCTCGGGGGTGTGCCGCAGTGCGTCCCGGGCGGCCCGGTGGGCGGTGTCGGCGACCTGCGCCAGCCCGTCCCCGGCCCGGACCGCCTCCCGGGCGGCGACCCGGGCGACGGTCAGCAGCGTCCCCTCGACGGGCTCCGCGACGGCCTGGTACGCGGAGTCGGCGGCCCGTTGCAGGGCGGCGCGCAGCTGGTCGGCGCCGCCGCCCTCGGCGAGCGTCTCGGCGGTCCCGCGCAGCCACTGGGCGAGGATCACCCCGGAGTTCCCGCGGGCGCCGACCAGCGCGCCGCGGGCCATCGCCCGGACCGTGTCCGCCAGCCCGGGGGCCGTCCCGACGGCGGGGTCGGCGAAGCGGCTCTCCACCTCGGCGGCGGCGGACTCGACGGTCAGATAGAGGTTGGTGCCGGTGTCGCCGTCCGGGACGGGGTAGACGTTGAGCGCGTCGATCTCCTCGCGGGCCTGGCCGAGCGCCCGCAGGGCGAGCTGGCACCAGGTGCGCACGGCCGGGGCGTCGAGCGTGTGCAGCACCAGGTCTCCTCCGGATGGGACGCCGCGGTGGCCCGAGGGGCGGCGGCGAGGGGTGATACCGGCAGGTTATCGGGGGTCGGGCGGGGCCGTCCGGGCCGACGACCGGAGCGATCACTCGGCCGGTCATGGTAGTTTCGTGGGACGGAAGCAAGCGTTGTATGCTCTTCCGGTTGCCTGGAACCGTCCAGGCTCACCCCCTCGTCCAGTCTGGTCCACGCGAGTGTTCTGGTGGTCGAGCGGGGTTTTCGAAAGTATCTGATCTGAAGTCTTGGAGTGACTCCTGTGGCTGCCAACTGCGACGTCTGCGGCAAGGGGCCGGGCTTCGGCAACAGCATCTCCCACTCTCACCGCCGTACCCCCCGTCGTTGGAACCCCAACATCCAGACGGTGCGCGCTGTGATTGGGCGGACGCCGAAGCGGCTCAACGTCTGCACCTCGTGCATCAAGGCCGGTAAGGTCTCGCGCTGACGCGCAGACCGGCAAGCCGGTCCTCCAGTGAAGCCGGTTCATCCTCGGATGAACCGGCTTCACTGTTTCCGTGGCCGGCTCTGCCGTTTTCCGGACCCACCGACAGTGGGCGGACTCCTCCCAGGAGCCCGCCCACTGTCGTCTTCCGGGGTCCTCAGCGCCAGCGCCAGGCGTGGTCGACCGGGCCGATGCCGGCGCCCAGGGCGAAGCCCCCGGCGATCGCGCCGGTGATGTACTCCTTGGCCGAGGCCACCGCCCGCGGCAGCGGCTCGCCCTTGGCCAGTCCGGCCGCGATCGCGCTGGCCAGGGTGCAGCCGGTGCCGTGGGTGTGCCGGTTGTCGTAGCGGGGCGCCCGGAACCAGTGCACCTCGTCCGGTCCGCCGTACAGCAGGTCGGCGGCCTCGCCCGGCAGGTGGCCGCCCTTGACCAGCGCCCAGCGCGGCCCGAGGTCGACCAGCGCCCTGGCGGCGTCCAGCATCTGCGACTCGTCCTCGACGGTCAGCCCGGTGAGCTGGGTCACCTCGTGCAGGTTGGGGGTGGCCAGGGTGGCGACCGGCAGCAGCTTCTCGCGGACGGTGGCGACGGCCTCGGCGACCAGCAGCGCGTCCCCGTGCTTGGAGACCCCGACCGGGTCGACCACCACCGGGGCGTCCACCCCGGCCAGCAGCTCGGCGACGGTCTCGACGAGTTCGACCGAGGCGAGCATGCCGGTCTTCACGGCCTGCACCCCGATGTCGTCCACCACGCTGCGGAACTGCGCCCGGACGGCTTCCGCGGGCAGCTCCCAGTAGCCCTGGACGCCGAGCGAGTTCTGCGCGGTGACGGCGGTGATCACGCTCATGCCGTGGACGCCGAGGGCGAGCATCGCCTTGAGGTCGGCCTGGATTCCGGCGCCGCCGCCGGAGTCGGAGCCGGCGACGGTGAGCACCCGGGGAGGCGCGAGGCGGGCGGTGGCGTCGGAGGGGCCGTGCGAAGCGCTTCGGCCGGGGGCGGGGGTGGGAGACGGGAGGGCCATGGGCCCCAACCTACCGGCGCGCTCTCAGAGCACCGCCTCGGACTCCGCCCAGCGGTCCTTCGGCACCGTCTTCAGCCTGGTCACCGCGTCGCCGATCGGCAGCAGTTCGATGCCGGTCCGGCGCAGCGCGGTGAAGTGTCCGAACGCCCCCCGCTGGACGGCCTCCACCGCGTGCCAGCCGAACCGGGTGGCGAGCACCCGGTCCCGGGCGGTCGGGGTGCCGCCGCGCTGGACGTGGCCGAGGATGACCGGGCGGGCCTCCTTGCCGAGCAGGTTCTCCAGCTCGTGGGCGAGCCGGTTGCCGATCCCGCCGAAGGTCCGGTGGCCGTACTGGTCGACCTCGCCGTGGTCGAAGCGCATGGTGCCGGGCAGCGGGGAGGCGCCCTCGGCGACGGCGATGATGGCGAACTTCTTGCCGCGCGCGAAGCGGTCCTCGATTATCCGGGCCACCGCCTCGATGTCGAAGGGCTTCTCCGGGATCAGGATGCCGTGCGCACCGCCCGCCATGCCCGCGGTGAGGGTGATCCAGCCGGTGTGCCGGCCCATCAACTCGACCACCATGACGCGCTGGTGGGACTCGGCGGTGGTCTTCAGCCGGTCGATCGCCTCGGTCGCGACGTGCACGGCGGTGTCGAAGCCGAAGGTCACGTCGGTGGCGTCGATGTCGTTGTCGATGGTCTTCGGCACCCCGACCACGGGCAGTCCGGCGTCGCTGAACAGCTTGGCGGCGGTCAGCGTGCCCTCCCCGCCGATCGCGATCAGCGCGTCGATGCCGATCTCCCGGGCCAGCGTCTTGGCGTTCTCCACCGCCCAGGCGATCCGGTCCCGCCGCACCCGGGCCGAGCCCAGGATGGTGCCGCCGAGGGTGAGCAGGCCGGTGACGTCGTCGTGCGAGACCGTCCTGGTGCGGCCCTCGATCAGTCCGAGGAAGCCGTCCAGGATGCCGACGATCTCGTGCCCGTGGACGTCGGTGCCCCGGTGCACCACCGAGCGGATCACCGCGTTGAGGCCGGGGCAGTCGCCGCCGCTGGTCAGTACACCGATGCGCATGTCTGGTGTGCTCCCGCTCGCAGTGGGTCGGGCCACCCGCGCCGGGCGGGTGGGCTGGGGTGTCGCAAGCCTACGCACAACGCACCCTCGACACCCGTTCCCAGCGCACCGGAGCGTCACGCGCCGCCCGCCGTACGGGGATCGGCGCGGACCGCCCGCCGGGGCCCCGCCTCCCGGGTCCTCGCCGGGGCCGACGCGATCCGGGGGCGGGCCCTACTCGGCGAAGTGGTCCCAGCCGCCCACCCGGTCCCAGGGGGCGCCGTCCACCGTGACCCGGCCGCTGCGGCTGCCCGTCGGGCGGCCGGTCACCTCGCCCACCACCCGCCAGCGGGCCGGGAGTTGGACCCCGCGCGGGAAGGTGGCCACGATCGCGTGGTCCTCGCCGCCGGAGAGCACCCAGACCAACGGGTCCACGCCGACCGCCTGGCCGATGTCGGCCATCTGCGCCGGGACGTCGAAGTCGGCGGCCTTCAGGTCGATGTCCACCTCGCTGGCCCGGGCCACGTGGCCGAGGTCGGCGACCAGCCCGTCGCTCACGTCGATCATCGAGGTCGCGCCCAGCTCGGCCGCCGCCGGGCCCGCGTGGTACGGCGGTTCGGGCCGGCGGTGCGCCTCGACGAAGGCGCGCGGGGAGCGGAAGCCGCGCTGGAGCACGGTCAGGCCGGCGGCCGACCAGCCGAGCCAGCCGGTCACCGCGACCACGTCGCCGACCTGCGCGCCGGCGCGGGTCACCGCCGCACGCCCCTGGAGGTCGCCGAGCGCCGTGATGGCCAGCATGACGGTGTCGCCGCGCACCACGTCGCCGCCGACCACCGTCGCCCCGGCCACCTGGCACTCGTCGCGCAGCCCGTCCATCAACTCGGTGGCCCAGGTGGTCGGCAGGTCCGCGGGGGTGACCAGACCGAGCAGTATGGCGGTCGGCACCGCCCCCATCGCGGCCACGTCGGCGAGGTTCTGGGCGGCGGCCTTGCGGCCCACGTCGTAGGCGGTGGACCAGTCCCGGCGGAAGTGCCGGTTCTCGATCAGGACGTCCGTGGTCGCCACCACCCGGCCGTCCGGAGCCCGCACCACCGCGGCGTCGTCACCCGGGCCGAGGTCGACCGCGTCGGTGAGCGGTACCCGGGCGGTCAGCTCCCTGATGAGGCCGAACTCGCCGAGCTCGCCCACGGTCCCCTGCATCTGCCGTCCTCTCGCGTTTCCATCCGTCTTCGGCCCCCGTCGCGCTCCCCCGCGCGCAGCGTACGCCCTTCCGGGGCCTCGGGGTCTCCCCTCCCCGGCCCGCTGCGAGGTAGCGTGGTGATCAGACTGCCGGTGAGCCCACCCACCCATCCGCCTGACCGGGCGATCACGGCGGCGATCCCCCCTCAACCGGCCGCCGGGAGGTCCCCGTGGTACAGGCATACATCCTGATCCAGACCGAGGTTGGCAAGGCCACCGCCGTGGCCCGGACCATCGCCGAGGTCCCCGGCGTACTCACCGCCGAGGACGTCACCGGCCCCTACGACGTGATCGTCAAGGCCGAGGCCGAGACGGTGGACGAACTGGGCCGGCTGGTGGTGGCCCGGGTCCAGAAGGTCGAGGGCATCACCCGCACCCTCACCTGCCCGGTGGTGCACCTGTAGGCCGGTGCATCGGTGCGCCCGGGCCCCGGTGGCCCGGCGCACCGGCGCGTCCGGCCACCCGGGCCCCGGTTACCATCGGCGGGTGGCCAGAGAACTCCGCGTCCCCGAGGCGCTGACCGCCCTGCCGGCCCCGGTCCGCTGGCTGGCCCTGCCCGTCGCCCTGACCTGCACCGTCGTGGCGCTGGTCGGCAGCTGGGGGCCGGCCGACCCGAAGGTCGAGGTCCCGCAGCCGGGCGGCCGGGCGGCCGGGTACTGCCGGTCGCTGGCCGCCGCGCTGCCAGCCGACCTGCTCGGGCACGCCCGCAACGACCCGTCGCCCGCCTCCCCGTACGTGGCCGCCTGGGGCGATTCCCCCCGGACGGTGCTGCGCTGCGGCATCGACCGGCCGGAGGAGTTGGACGGCGACCACGCCGCGGACTGGTCCCCGAGCGTCGACGGCGTCACCTGGTGGTCGCAGAAGCTCGCCGACGGCGGCTACCGCTTCGTGACGACCATGCGGGCCGCCTACGTCGAGGTGACCGTCCCGGCCGGGGCCGCGCAGAACCCCTTCGACCCGGCGGCCGCCCTGACCGGCGCGGTCAAGGCCAACGTCCCGGGCTGAGCCCGGCGGCGGGAGCCGTGACCCGGGGGACGCACCGAGGGCGGGCCGGGAGCTCCCCGGCCCGCCCTCCGCGGCAGGACCCGCTAGCGCAGCCCGGTCGAGCGGCGCAGCGCCGTCCCGAGCAGCCGGTCGATCAGCTCCGGGTACGCGACCCCGCTGGCCTCCCACATCTTCGGGTAGGCCGAGATCGGGGTGAAGCCGGGCATGGTGTTGATCTCGTTGATCATCCAGGTGCCGTCCTCCAGCAGGAAGAAGTCCACCCGGGCCAGGCCCTCGCAGCCGAGCGCCTCGAAGGCCTCGACCGCCTGGCGCTGGATCTCGGCGAGCTCCTCGGCGGTCAGGTCCGCCGGGATCTTCACGTCCGAGGAGTCGATGTACTTGGCCTCGAAGTCGTAGAAGTCGAAGCCCTCGCCGACCAGGATCTCGCCGGCCACGCTGGCCCGCGGGCCGTCCTCGAACTCCAGCACGCCGCACTCGATCTCGCGGCCGGTCACGCCGGCCTCGATGATGAGCTTGGGGTCGTGCCGGCGGGCCTCCTCGATCGCGGCGTCGAGGTCGGCCAGGTCCTTCACCTTGGTGATGCCGATGCTGGAGCCGGCCCGGCAGGGCTTCACGAACAGCGGCAGACCCAGCTCGGCGGCCCGCTCGCGCACCGCCGCGCGACCCGCCTCGGACTCCCAGTCGCGCGGCCGCACGATGGTGTAGCGGCCGACGTTCAGACCGTGCGAGGCCAGGATCCGCTTGGCGAACTCCTTGTCCATGCCGGCCGCGCTCGCCAGCACGCCGTTGCCGACGTACGGGACGCCGGAGAGCTCCAGCAGGCCCTGGAGCGTGCCGTCCTCGCCCCACGGACCGTGCAGCAGCGGGAACACCACGTCGACCTCGCCGAGGGCCTTGGGGGCGCTGCCCGGCTCGGTCAGGACCACCTCGCGGCTGCCCGGGGCGACCGGCAGCGCGACCTGGCCGTCGACGCCCTCGGCGACGTGCGCCACGTCCGGCAGCCGCCCGTCGGTGATGGCCATCCGGGCCGGCTCGTCGCTGGTCAGCGCCCAGCGGCCCTCATGCGTGATGCCGATCGGCAGCACGTCGTACTTGTCGCGGTCGATCGCCCTGAGCACACTGCCCGCGGTGGAGACCGAGATCGCGTGCTCGGAGCTGCGCCCGCCGAAGACCAGCGCGACGCGCGGCTTCCGGTCGGGCCGGTTCGGGGAGGACTGTTCGATGCTCATATCGGTTTTGAGACTACCGTGCGAGACCCTGCCGGAAGGCAGGCGCCACCGGGGACTCAGCGCCGCTCGGCCTTCGCCGAACGCGACATCAGGGTCTGCAGCGCCTCCTGGGTCGGCCGCCCGTTGTGCACCACGTCCACCACGGCCTCGACGATCGGCATGTCGACCCCGTTGCGCCGGGCCAGGTCCAGGACCGACTCGCAGGACTTGACGCCCTCGGCGGTCTGCCGGGTGGCCGCGATGGTCTCCGCGAGCGACATGCCCCGGCCCAGGTTCATGCCGAAGGTGTTGTTGCGCGACAGCGGCGAGGAGCAGGTGGCCACCAGGTCGCCCATCCCGGCGAGTCCGGCGAAGGTGTGCGGGTCCGCGCCCAGCACCTCGCCGAGCCGGGTGGTCTCGGCCAGCCCGCGGGTGATCAGGGTCGCCTTGGTGTTGTCCCCGAGCCCCATGCCGGCCGCCATGCCGACCGCCAGGCCGATCACGTTCTTGACCGCGCCGCCGAGTTCGCAGCCCACCACGTCGGTGTTGGTGTACGGCCGGAAGTACGGTGTGTGGCAGGCCGCCTGGAGCCGCTTGGCGACCGCCTCGTCGGAGCAGGCGACCACGCTGGCCGCGGGCTGCCGGTTGGCGATCTCCTTGGCCAGGTTGGGCCCGCTGACCACCGCGACGCGCTCCGGGCCGACCCCGGTGACCTCGTCGATCACCTCGCTCATCCGCTTGGCGGTGCCGAGTTCGATGCCCTTCATCAGGCTCACCAGCACGGTCTGCGGCTCGATCAGCGGCGTCCAGGCGGCCAGGTTGTCGCGCAGCGTCTGCGAGGGCACCACGAGCACCGCGAAGTCGGCGCCGGCCAGCGCCTCGGCGGCGTCGGTGGTCGCACGCACGGTGTCGGGCAGCCGGACGCCCGGGAGGTAGTCCGGGTTCTCGTGGGTGGAGTTGACGGCGTCCACCAGTTCCTGGCGGCGGGCCCACAGCACGACCTCGCAGCCCGCGTCGGCGAGCACCAGCGCGAACGCGGTGCCCCAGGAGCCGGTCCCCATCACGGCGCAACGGATCACTTGCCGGCCTCCTCGGTGCCCTTGCCCCGCTCGCCCTTGGCGCGCCGGCGCTCGGCCAGCGCCGCCGCGGCACGCTCCCGGGCGGCCCTGCGCATGTCGTAGCGCTCGGCCGGCGGCTCCTCGCCGCGGACCTCCGCCAGCACGGCGGTGATCGCCGTCATGATGTCCTCGGTCGCGTCGGCGAGCACCTGGGCGGTGAGCTCCTGCCCCCGGTACTTGCTCAGGTCCACCGCGGGCCCGGCCGCGACGGTGACCCTGTGCCGCGGGAACAGGTTGAACCTGCCCTTCCCGAGACCGGGCCGGCCGTACGGCGGAATGATCTCGTGGGCGCCCCAGTGCGCGACCGGGATGACCGGCGCACCGGTCATCAGCGCGACCCGGGCGACACCGCTCTTGCCGGTCATCGGCCACAGGTCCGGGTCCCGGGTGAGCGTGCCCTCCGGGTAGAACTGCACGCACTGGCCGCTGTTGACCGCGTCGATCGCGGCCCGGAACGCCTGCGCGGCGTCGGTGGACTCGCGGAACACCGGAATCTGACCGGTCTTGCGCAGCATGAATCCGATGAAGGGGATCGAGAACAGCGAGGACTTGCCGAGAATGCGCGGCGGACGTCCGCTGTTGTACTGCCAGTGCGCGTAGATCACCGGATCGATGATCGAATTGTGGTTCACCGCGGCGATGAAGCCGCCGTTCTTCGGAATGTGCTCCCAGCCCCGCCAGTCGGGCTTCACCAGGGCGGTCGTCACCGGCTTCACCAGCACGGCCGCGAAGCGGTACCAGATGCCGTAGTCGGCGTTGCCGAACTTGGCGTACGAGCGGCGGGCCACCCCAGCTCCTTCTCATCCGATGCGGCACGGATTACCGCGGTCATGGCGTCCCGGTGCCGCGCACCGATTCCACCGGTGCCCGGGCCGCGGGCGCGGAACAGTGTCGCCCGCCCGATCACCGGCTGTCGAGCAACCGCGCCAACCCGCCCGGCGGGCGTGATCAAACGCACGTCCGCACAGCTCGGACGGCCTGGCGAGGGCTCCGGGACCGGCGTCAGAATGACGCCGATGACCCAGGACACCGTACGCCCCAGCGGGGCCGTCGCGCCCCCCGCACCCACCGCCGGCTGGTCGCTGGTGCTTCCGCTCAAGCCGCTCACCATGGCGAAGAGCAGACTGGCCCCGTACGCCGGACCGCACCGGGCCGACCTGGCCCTGTCCTTCGCCCTGGACACCGTCACCGCCGCCCTGGCCACCCCCGGGGTCGGCCGGGTCCTGGTGGTCACCCGCGACGCCGCGGCCGGCGCCCGACTGACCGCGCTCGGCGCCCTGGTGGTCGCCGACGAGCCCGACGGAGGCCTCAACCGGGCGCTGGCGCACGGCGCCGAGAGCGCCCTGGCCCTGGCCCCGCGGGCCCCGCTGGCGGTGCTCTCGGCGGACCTCCCGGCGCTGCGTCCGGCCGAACTGGCCCGGGTGCTGGGCGCGGTGCCGGCGGACGGCCGGGCCTTCCTGCCGGACACCCCCGGCCTCGGCACCACGCTGCTCGCCTGCACCCCCGGCCGTCCGCTCTCCCCCGCCTTCGGGGACGGCTCACGGGCCCGGCACGCGGCCGGCGGGGCACTCGAACTGCGCCTCGCGGACGTGGAGTCGGTGCGCCGGGACGTGGACACCGGGACGGACCTCGGCGAGGCCGCGGCGCTCGGCCTCGGCCCGCACACCAGCGCGCTGTTCGCCCGGCTGAGCCTTTCCTGAGCCCTCCCGGTCGCCGCCCGGGCACCGCCCGGAGCCGCCCCGGCGCGTCCCGGCCCGGGCGTCGACCTGCTCCCGGGCCGGGGCCGGCCCGCTCGCTATGCTGCTCGCATGCAGGCCACCTCGTTCACCTTCGACCCCGCCACCCGGGCCGGCTCCGTGCTGCTCGACGACGGGACCCCGGTGCCGTTCGACGCGGCCGCCTTCGACGCCGGCGGCCTGCGGCTGCTGCGCCCCGGCCAGCGGGTGCGGATCCGCACCGAGGGCACCGGCGAGGCCCGCCGGGTGGTCTTCGTGACGCTCCAGACCTTCCCGGACCCCGCCGAGGGCTGACGGCCCCGTCCGGGGCCGTCGGGCCCGGCCGGACCGGCCCGCGGACCATCCCGCCGTACCGCCCGGAACTCCCCCGTGCCACCGCACGCCGTCGATTCCTGACTAAGCGCCCGGAAATCGAAAGAGCCGCGGCGACCCGTCTCCGTGAATTCACGGAAGGGGGGTGCCGCGGCTCTGAGCCGAAGGCCGTCCTGGGACGGTCGCGCGGGACTTACTTGGCAGAGGTCTTGCGCGCGGTGGTCTTGCGGGTGGCGGTCTTCTTCGCCGGCGCCGTCTTCTTGGCCGTGGCGGTCGCCTTCTTGGCGGTGGCCGTGGTCTTCTTGGCGGCCGCCGTGGTGGTCGCCTTCTTCGCCGCGGCCGTCTTCTTGGTCGCGGCGGCCTTGGTCGCGGTCGCCGTGGTCTTCTTCGCGGCGGTGGTCTTCGCGGCCGTGGTCTTGGCGGCGGTGGCCTTGACGGCCGTGGTCTTCGCGGCGGTCTTCTTGGCGGTCGCCGTGGTCTTCTTGGCGGCGGCCGTGGTGGTCGCCTTCTTGACGGCGGCCGTGGTGGCCGTCTTCTTGGCGGCGGCCTTCTTGGCGGCCGGGGCGGCGGCGGCAGCAGCGGCGGCACGCTTGGTGGCGGCACGCTTGGCGGCCGGGGTGGCGGCCACGCCGCTCTTGCCCGGGGTGAGGGAGCCCTTGGGGGCCTTCTTCACCGAGGGGCCTTCCTTCGGCAGCTTCTTGCTGCCGCTGACCAGGTCCTTGAAGCCCTGACCCGGACGGAAGCGCGGGACCGAGGTCTTCTTGACCTTGACCCGCTCGCCGGTCTGCGGGTTGCGGGCGAAGCGCGCGGAGCGCTCCACCTTCTCGAAGGTGCCGAACCCGGTGACCGAGACCCGGTCACCGGCCACAACGGCACGGACCATGGTGTCGAGCACTGCGTCGACGGCCTCTGCGGCAGCCTTGCGACCGCCCAGCTGCTCGGCCACCGCTTCGACAAGCTGAGCCTTGTTCACGTCTTCCCCTTCGGAAACGGGCGCCGGATGATTCCATCCGTTCTTTTCGCACGTTAGGTATGTATCTGCGGACTTTCAATTACCAAACGCGCGAATCACCCTAGTGTCGCAATGGATTTGCGCGTCGGCGACCTCAGTCGAGCGGCGGGGGCCGCTCGTCGAGGTCATGTACAAAGCGACTCAACCGCCTTGCCGCCTCCGGAAGATCGCGCTTGGCGGCCTCGGTGACGATGAGGAGTTGACGGGTGAGAGCGGTCTTTGCATCGGCAGACACGTTCAGCGCATGCACGCGGGCGTGAGCTTGCTTCAACCGCTCGGCCACAAGCGCGTAGAGCGCTGCGACTTCCTGGTCGTCCGGCCCCTCAGCTGGTGCGGAGGTGACGTCCGGCCGATCGTCAATTCGGCGTTCGGATGGCCGGCCCATGGAGTCCTCAGCCGCGGGTTCGCCGCCCGCGTACGGAGGTTCATGGTGCCGGTGCATGTACTGATTGTGCCATCTACCCGCAGTTGTACTTGCGCGGGCCCCTCTTCCGCAAAGCCAAATGGGCAATCCGGGGCGGGCCGCGGCGCTAACTCGTGCTCCGGAACGACGGATGGCCCGGCCCCCCCGAGGGGGGCACGGGCCATCCGGTGGATCGTCAGAATGCTTGTTCTGAGGGGAACTCAGGCGACCGGCAGAGTACGGGGCTTGAAGGCCGGACGGGTCTCCTCGAAGGCCGCGATGTCGGCCTCGTTCCGCAGGGTGATGCTGATGTCGTCCAGGCCGTTGAGCAGCCGCCACCGGACGTTGTCGTCCAGTTCGAAGGCCGCGACGACGCCCTCGGCACGCACTTCGCGCGCCTCCAGGTCGACGGTGATCTCGGCCGAAGGGTCACTCTCCGTGAGCGCCCAGAGCCGTTCCACGGTCTCCTGCGGCAGGACGACCGTCAGCAGGCCGTTCTTCAGGGAGTTGCCCCGGAAGATGTCGGCGAAGCGCGACGAGATGACCGCGTGGAAGCCGTAGTTCTGGAGCGCCCAGACGGCGTGCTCCCGGGAGGAGCCGGTGCCGAACTCGGGGCCGGCCACCAGGACCGTGGCGCCCTGCCGCTCGGGCCGGTTGAGGATGAACGACTCGTCCTTGCGCCAGGCCTCGAACAGGCCGCCCTCGAAACCGGATCGGGTGACCTTCTTGAGCCAGTGGGCCGGGATGATCTGGTCGGTGTCCACGTTGCTGCGGCGCAGCGGCACGGCCCGGCCGGTGTGGGTGGTGAACTTCTCCATGGCTCAGGCCTCCACGGCAGCGACGTCGGCGGACAGGTCGGAGGGGGCGGCGAGACGGCCCAGGACGGCGGTCGCGGCGGCGACCTGCGGGGAGACCAGGTGGGTGCGGCCGCCCTTGCCCTGCCGGCCCTCGAAGTTGCGGTTCGAGGTGGAGGCGCAGCGCTCCCCCGGGGCCAGCTGGTCGGGGTTCATGCCCAGGCACATCGAGCAGCCCGCGTGGCGCCACTCGGCACCGGCCGCGGTGAACACCTTGTCCAGGCCCTCCTCGACGGCCTGGAGGGCGACCCGGACGGAGCCGGGGACCACCAGCATCCGGACGCCGTCGGCGACCCGGCGGCCCTCCACGACGGCCGCGGCGGCCCGCAGGTCCTCGATCCGGCCGTTGGTGCAGGAGCCGACGAAGACGGCGTCGACCTTCACCTCGCGCAGCGGGGTTCCGGCCTCCAGACCCATGTACGCCAGGGCGTTCTCGGCGGCCAGGCGCTCCTGCGGGTCGGCGAAGGACGCCGGGTCCGGCACCTCGGCGCCCAGCGGGGCGCCCTGGCCCGGGTTGGTGCCCCAGGTGACGAACGGGGTCAGCTCGCTCGCGTCGATGAAGATCTCGTGGTCGAAGACCGCGTCCTCGTCGGTGCCCAGGGTCCTCCAGTACGCGACGGCGGCGTCCCAGTCCTCGCCCTGCGGGGCGTGCGGGCGGCCCTGGAGGTACGCGAAGGTGGTCTCGTCCGGGGCGATCATGCCCGCCCGGGCGCCGGCCTCGATCGACATGTTGCAGACGGTCATCCGGGCCTCCATGGACAGGCTCCGGATCGCCGAACCGCGGTACTCCAGGACGTAGCCCTGGCCGCCGCCGGTGCCGATCTTCGTGATGACGGCCAGGATCAGGTCCTTGGCGGTGACGCCCTCGGGCAGCTCGCCCTCGACGGTGACCGCCATCGTCCGGAACGGCGCCAGCGGCAGGGTCTGGGTGGCCAGCACGTGCTCGACCTGGCTGGTGCCGATGCCGAACGCCAGTGCGCCGAAAGCGCCGTGGGTCGAGGTGTGGGAGTCACCGCAGACCACGGTCATGCCGGGCTGGGTCAGGCCGAGCTGCGGGCCGACGACGTGCACGACGCCCTGCTCGACGTCGCCGAGCGAGTGGATCCGGACGCCGAACTCGGCGGCGTTCCTGCGCAGGGTCTCCAGCTGCACCCTGGAGACCGGGTCGGCGATCGGCTTGTCGATGTCCAGGGTGGGGGTGTTGTGGTCCTCGGTGGCGATCGTCAGATCGGTGCGGCGGACCGTGCGGCCGGCCAGCCGCAGCCCGTCGAAGGCCTGCGGGCTGGTGACCTCGTGGAGCAGGTGCAGGTCGATGAAGAGGAGGTCGGGTTCGCCCTCCGCGCGCCGCACGACGTGGTCGTCCCAGACCTTCTCTGCGAGTGTCCGTCCCATCGGATTCCCTCCAGCCGGCCGCGTTGCCGGCCTTCTCGTGTCGTCGAGGTCAAAGCGTGTGCGCCGCCCTGAGACTCCCGGGCCGCTCCCGTCCAGAGTGGCGCTTTTCGCCGGAGATTGAACTTGTGTCTCGCGGAGTGAGACCGCAGTCTTAGCGCATGGACAGCGCTCCGTCCCCCTCCGCCGCCGGGCGGCAGGGCCCGCGGAAAGCCGGAAGGGCCCCGTGGAAAGCCGGAAGGGCCCCGCTCGGAACGGAGCGGGGCCCTTCGGGGCATTTCCGGGGAAAGCAAAAAGACCCCGGGGACCGGGGTCTTTCCAATTTCTGGCTGGGGTACCAGGACTCGAACCTAGACTAAATGAACCAGAATCACTCGTGCTGCCAATTACACCATACCCCAACACAAAGCAAGGGCCGATGGGCATGTTCCTCGAAAGAACACAGCCACCGGCTTCCTGCTCTGAAGTACCCCCGACCGGATTCGAACCGGCGCTACTGCCGTGAGAGGGCAGCGTGCTAGGCCGCTACACAACGGGGGCTTGATCTTCTTTTGTGGTGCTGTACTCATGTACTGCGCTGGGGTACCAGGACTCGAACCTAGACTAAATGAACCAGAATCACTCGTGCTGCCAATTACACCATACCCCACCAGAGTTGAACCCTCGCGGGCCCTTCTCAGGCGTTGCGCCTCTCGGTCGGTCCCTTCCGAGGGGCTTTCGTTCCCTCGTCCGTTCCCTCCCGGGCGGCGCAGAAAGAACATTACCCGACGTCGGCCCCGGGTCCAAAATCGATAACCCCAGGCAGCGGCCGGGAGGCCTGCGGACGGCCTCCGGGTACGCCGCGGGCCCGGCACGAAGCCGGGCCCGCGGCCTGCTCGGCGCCCCGCTCAGGCGGCCGGCAGGGCGTCCAGGGCGGCCCGCAGCCGCCGCAGCGTCTCCGGGCGTCCCAGCAGCTCCATGGACTCGAACAGCGGCGGGGAGACCCGGCGGCCGGTGACGGCCACCCGCAGCGGCGTGAAGGCGAACTTGGGCTTGATGCCCAGCCCCTCCACCAGCGCCTCGCGCAGCGCGGCCTGGATCGGCTCCGGGGTGAAGTCCGCGAGCTCCTCCAGCGCCTTGATGCTGGCCTCCAGCACCGGGCGGGCGTCCGCGGTGAGCACCTTGGCGGCGTCGTCCGGGTCGAGGGCGAACTTCTCCGGCGCCACGAACAGGAAGCCGGCCATGTTCACGATCTCGCTCAGCACGACCATCCGCTCCTGGGTGAGCGGCGCCACCTTGGCGAGCAGGTCCAGCTGCTGGGCGGTGGGCTCGGCCGGCAGCAGCTCGGCGCCCTGGAGGAAGGGCACCAGGCGGCGGACGAAGTCCTCCGGGGCCAGCCGGCGGACGTGCTCGGCGTTGATCGCCTCGCACTTCTTCAGGTCGAAGCGGGCCGGGTTGGCGTTCACCTTGGTGACGTCGAAGGCGGCGACCATCTCGTCCATGTCGAACAGGTCGCGGTCCTCGGCCAGCGACCAGCCCAGCAGGGACAGGTAGTTGAGCAGGCCCTCGCGGATGAAGCCGCGCTCGCGGTACATGTTGAGCGAGGACTGCGGGTCGCGCTTGGAGAGCTTCTTGTTGCCCTCGCCCATCACGTACGGCAGGTGGCCGAAGCGCGGGGTGGTGCCGTTGCCGACGCCGATCTCGGCGAGCGCGGCGTACAGCGCGATCTGCCGCGGGGTGGAGGAGAGCAGGTCCTCGCCGCGCAGCACGTGGGTGATGCCCATCAGGGCGTCGTCCACCGGGTTGACCAGGGTGTACAGCGGGGCGCCGTTGGCCCGGACGATGCCGTAGTCCGGCACGTTCTCCGGCTCGAAGGTGAGCGTGCCGCGGACCAGGTCGTCGAAGCTGAGGGTCTTGTCCGGCATCCGGAAGCGCAGGATCGGCTCGCGCTTCTCCAGCTTGTAGACCGCCACCTGCTCGTCCGTCAGGTCGCGGCAGTGCCCGTCGTAGCCGGAGGGCTTGCCGGCCGCGCGGGCGGCCTCGCGGCGGGCGTCCAGCTCCTCGGTGGAGCAGTAGCAGTAGTAGGCGTGGCCGGCCTCGTACAGGCGGCGGGCGACATCGGCGTAGATGTCCATCCGCTGCGACTGGCGGTACGGCGCGTCCGGGCCGCCGACCTCCGGGCCCTCGTCCCAGTCGAGGCCGAGCCAGCGCATGGCGTCGAGCAGCTGGTTGTACGACTCCTCGGAGTCGCGGGCGGAGTCGGTGTCCTCGATCCGGAAGACCAGCGTGCCGCCGTTGTGGCGGGCGTAGGCCCAGTTGAAGAGGGCCGTGCGGACCATCCCCACGTGGGGGTTGCCGGTCGGGGAGGGACAGAAGCGAACCCGGACGGCCGGGTCAGTGTTAGCCACGCTTGATCACCTTGTTGGTGAGAGTGCCGATGCCTTCGATGGAGACGGCGACCTCGTCGCCGACGTTGAGCGGGCCCACCCCTGCGGGCGTGCCGGTGAGGATGACGTCGCCGGGCAGCAGCGTCATGGCCTCGGAGATGTGGACGATCAGCTCGGCGACCGAGCGGACCATCAGGGAGGTGCGGCCGGTCTGGCGGAGCTCGCCGTTGACCGTGCAGGTGATCGCGAGGTCGCTCGGGTCGAGGTCGGTCTCGATCCACGGGCCCAGCGGGCAGGCCGTGTCGAAGCCCTTGGCCCGGGCCCACTGGCCCTCGCGCTGCTGGACGTCCCGGGCGGTGACGTCGTTGGCGCAGGTGTAGCCGAGGATCACCTCGGGCACCCGGTCCAACGGGACCTCGCGGCACATCCGGCCGATCACCACGGCCAGTTCGGCCTCGTGGTGGACGTCCGAGGAGAACGGCGGGTACGCGATGCTCTCGGTCGGACCGATCACCGAGGTGGACGGCTTGAAGAAGGTGAGCGGGGCGTCCGGGACCTCGTTGCCCAGCTCCGCCGCGTGCGCCGCGTAGTTGCGGCCGACCGCCACGATCTTGTTCGGGAGCATCGGGCTGAGCAGCCGGACGTCCTGGAAGCGGTAGCTCTCACCGGTGGGCTGGGGCTGGCCGAACGGGTGGCCGGCCAGCGCGTGGACGACCAGCGAGTCGGGCCGGGAAGGGTCGCCCTCCACCACGCCGAAGGAGACGCTGCCGGCGGCAGGGCTCCCTTCCCGGACGGAAAACCTGGCAATGCGCACGGCTGGGACACCCCTCGCTTCGTCGGCCGCCCGGGGCGCGCCCGGGCGCTGGTGGGCGCCCCGCCCGCAGTGGGCGCGGCCCCGTCAATCGGGCTCCAGGCTATCGCGTGGGGGCCCGGCCGACCGCTTTGCCCCTGTTCAGGAGGGTCGGGGCCGAATGCCCCGCGAGGCGCGCGGGCGGGTCGCCGCCGCGGGCCGCGGGGGCGCCGCACAACGGCGAGGGCGCCGCCGCCACCGGGGTGACGACGGCGCCCTCGTCGCGGCGCTGCGGCGGTCAGTCCTGCAGGACGACGACCGGGGCGACCATCAGCCGGGTGCGGCGCGGGTTGGCGGTGGCGGCCGGCAGCTCGGTGCCGTAGGTCACGACGTCCTCGGGCTTGCGGGCACCCGGGATCTTGCTGAAGTCCTCGACCGAGGCCAGCGTCGTCCGGCGGGGGTTCGCCGTGGGGCGGCAGGACAGCGTGGACTTGGTGGCGTTCTTCGCCTGGGACATCGAGAGCACCTCGTGGTCATGGCCGGGTCGATCGCGGCGATCGGCACCGGCCTGATGGATTCCGATTGATTCGGAGGGGTTCTGGGCAGGCTGATCGGGGCCGTGCTCCGGAGACAGCCAGGTTACGAGATCTCATTCCACAGAGGCCGTGACCAAAGCTACACATTAGACTGTGATTTTGCTCACAAAATGCCGAGCAAAGTGCAGATATCCGACATATCGCCGCACCGGGATTTTCCGGCATTTCGCCGATAAGGGGCATTCCGGAAGGTCTATGACTCTTCCCGACCCCGGGTCCGCTTGGCATGTATCCGGCGAGTGTCCGAAAAAGGCGGTATTCCGGTCCTGTTACCGCACAGTCCGTGAGAAGACGCAAGCGGTCGGTAGCGCCGGGCGCCCGGTTCGTGCGGCCCTTGTTGGGATTCCCCGGCTGTGCTGGAATGCGACGGACCGTGGGTAGGGAGTGGTCCACCCCGGTGCCCGCTCTCCCGGACCGGCCGGGGTGCGGATGGAAACTCGACACCGTCCAGGCCGTGGCGACGCGGCGGGACGCCCGGTCCAGAGGTTGCGACGCCAGTGCAGGGACGTTTCAAAAGGGGTAGCGGCGCCGCGGGTAACCCGGAGTCGCGTGAGCCTGTGGCAGCCCCTCAACAGGCGGCGGCCCCCAGCGGCCCGGCCGAGCCGGTGACACCCGAGGCCGTCGGCCACCCGGAGGAGGAGGGCCAGGAGCGGAAGTCCGCCCGGGACAAACTCCGCACCTCCCTGACCCGGCGCCGCGCCACCGGTCTGAACCGGCTCGCGATGCGCAACTGGCGCATCCGCACCCGTCTGATCGCGCTGCTCGCCCTCCCCGTGCTGGTCTCGCTGGTCCTCGGTGGCCTGCGCATCCAGAGCTCGATGGAGAACTCGCAGCAACTCGCCCAGATGGCCAACCTCTCCGACCTGGCCAAGAAGGCGACCAACCTCGCGGACGCGCTCCAGACCGAGCGCGACATCAGCGCCGGCCCGATCACCCACGACCCGGCCGCGCCGCTGGACGACGACATCGTCGCGGCCCGCAAGTCCACCGACGACCTGAGCCGCACCTTCACCGCCTCCTCCGACAAGTTCGAGAACCTCGAACTGTCCGGCGGAAAGGCGCTGTTGCTCCAGATCCGCAAGGACCTGAACTCGATCGCGGACACCCGCAGCCTGCCGTACCAGAACAACCAGAACATCCAGTCGACGATCACCGCCTACGACGTGATCATCCGCGACCTGCTGTCCATCACCCAGGACATCGCGCTCGCGTCGAACAACAAGGACCTGGTCGTCTCCACCCGCGCGCTCCAGCAGTTCTCGCTGGCGAAGAATGCGACCTCGCAGCAGCGGGCCCTGATCAGCGCCGCGCTCGCCAACCCGAAGACCCCCGACCTCAGCCCCAGCGACGAGTCCTTCGGTATCCGTCTGCGCAGCTCGTACGACAACGCGATCGCGAGCTTCAACAACATCTACACCGCGCACGACCTGGACAACCTGCGCAGCCAGCTGAGCTAC